>JAJQDF010000120.1 GCA_021202325.1 Clostridiales bacterium
CAAACACGCACTGATAGGCGATCGCGAATGCAGCCAGCTTGCCGTTCTGCATCTCCACACGGATGGTGTTGATTGCAGCGAAGCAGGGAGCGCACAGTAGGTTGAACGCCAGGAAGGAATATCCCACCAGAGCGCTGTTGCCAAGCAATGCAGCAATAGGGGCAAGGCTTCCGCCGGATTCCACAACTTCAAGCGCATCCGACATAGCAGCAAACTGACCAAGCACGCCGACCACTTCTTCCTTTGCTGCAAGGCCGAGGATGGATGCGATAACTGCCTGCCATTTATCAAATCCACAGGGAGTAAATATCCAAGCGATTGCATTTCCTATGTAATAGCAAATACTCTGTTCCAGATCATCTACCATACCAAAGGCACCGTTTGTCCATCCGAAGCTGGAGAGGAACCATACAAGAATAGCAGCCAGCATATAAACTGTGACGGCTCTCTTTGCAAATGCCTTCAGACGATCCCAGATACTGTGCCACACGTTCTTCACGGTGGGGAAGTGATAGGACGGAAGCTCCATAACAAAAGGCGTCACGTCACCGGCAAACAGTTTTGTCTTTTTCAGCATCACGCCGGTTACAATTACAGATAAGATACCCAGCACGTAGGCCGAGAAAGCAACCAAGCCATTGTTGCCAAACAGAGCGCCGGCAATGCAGGCAATCAGTGGCAGTTTTGCACCACAGGGCATGAAAGTGACGGTCATAATGGTCAGACGACGGTCTTTTTCGTTCTCAATGGTACGGGCAGCCATAATGCCGGGCAGACCGCAGCCGGTGCCGATAAGCATAGGGATAAAGGACTTACCGGATAGACCGAATTTACGGAATACTCTGTCCATAACGAAAGCAATACGTGCCATGTATCCGCAGTCCTCCAGGATAGCCAGAAAGAAGAACAGGATAAACATCTGCGGCATAAAGCCCAGCATAGCGCCGACACCGCCGATAATACCTTCACAAATCAATCCCGTCAACCAGTCCGCACAGCCAACATTCGTCAGAAATGCTTCCACAGGAGCCTGAATCCATTCTCCGACAAACACATCGTTTGTCCAGTCTGTTACCCAGCTGCCGACAGTCGTGACGGATATATAGTAAACAACCAACATAACAAGAGCAAAAATGGGCAGGCCGAGCCAGCGGTTTGTCACAATGCGGTCGATCCTATCGGACATGGATTCCTTACCGTGCTGTTTCTTACGCACTTTGTTAATGATACTGGTAATGTAGTCATAGCGGGCACTGGTGATATGACTTTCGGTATCGTCATCCAGTGCAGCCTCCGCTTCTTCAATGATCTTCGATGTTTCGGCATTCCCATAAGGGATTTTGGTATCCTTCTCAAACAGCTTGATTGCAATGTAACGCTTTTGTATCGGCGGAACATCAACTGGGAGCTGTTCCTGAATTTGTGCAAGCCAGCCCTCCGTCTGTTTGTCAAAGGGAACACAGGCCGGTACATCCCCTTTCTGCGCTGCATTTACAGCAGTCTGTACGACCTGGTCGATATTGTCTTCCTTCAATGCAGAAGTCTCAACGACAGGGCAGCGAAGGATTTTTGAAAGCACATCGGTATGGATTTCGTCTCCGTTTTTTTTCACCAGATCCATCATGTTCAGCGCAATCACAACCGGGATACCAACCTCCAGCAGCTGCGTTGTCAGATACAGATTTCGCTCCAGATTTGTCGCATCCACAATGTTTATGATAGCATCCGGTCTTTCGCTTACCAGATATTCACGGGCAACGACTTCCTCCTGGGAATACGGCGACAAGGAGTAAATGCCGGGCAAATCCATGATGCGGATATTCTTATCCTTTTTGTACTTGCCTTCTTTCTTCTCCACTGTGACACCCGGCCAGTTGCCGACGAACTGGATTGCACCGGTCAGGGCATTGAACATTGTTGTTTTGCCGCTGTTCGGATTTCCCGCTAGCGCCAATACTAAGTTCTCCATTTTCTAATGTGCCTCCTTTATTCTACCTCGATCATTTGGGCATCTTCCTTGCGGACAGAAAGCTCATAGCCTCGTACTGTAACCTCAACGGGATCGCCAAGGGGTGCTACCTTTCGAACGTATATCTCAACGCCCTTAGTGACGCCCATGTCCATTATCCGGCGTTTTGTAGCCCCTTCGCCGTGAAGCTTGGCTACCTTGACCGTTGCTCCTACCGGAGCATCTCGCAATGTCTTCATAGTGAAAACCTCCATTTGAAATATTTTATATAGAGCCGAATGGCTTTATACCATGATTCGTGAAGCTATATCTTTTGTTAGTGCAATCCGCACATCTTTGACATATACAATAAGATCGCCTCCATGCGCCGATACGATTTTTAGTTTTGCACCGGGCGCAATACCTATTTTCTGTATGAATAGTTTTGTTTTATCATTTCCTTTTATCATCTGTACAGTCTGTTCTGTGCCTGTATCAGCAAACAACAATGGCATCATTTTTTTCCCTTTCTCTGAAATTAGAATATGCTAACTTAAACTCTTGAATCAGGGCTGGATGAGCCAGCCCGCTTCTAAACTTTAATATAAAATGCAGCTTCCCTGCTGAGTGCGAGTTTCTTCCCGTTGACACAGACGATCACATTCCCAAAATAGGAATTTAACAAATAGATTGTTTTCCCGGGACAAAGCCCCGCCTGCTTCATTTCCTGTTCAGCATTACACCTGCAAGTATTCCACTTGATTGTGTAATTTTTACCTGGCTTTGCCAGGGATAGCGCTGTCATAGCGTATCGTCCCGAAGAATAATGGGAGTGGAGAAAACCCGTAGTTTCCAGCCCGTATCAGGGTTCCTGCTGATCTTCTGCCCGTTTTTCTTCTGAGTTTTCAAAAATCTCTCCTGCCTTCTTAGTTCCTTATTTACAGAAGGCTGTTTTATTTTCGGTATTCCTACGTTTTTATAACCTTTCATCCGACACCACCTCCCGATTTCGTTTTCCAATTCAGCAAAAGTGCAGAATTAATAATAACAAATACGGAGCCGGCATTATGTACAAGGGCGCCGACAACCGGATTCAATATTCCAGTTATAGCAAGAACTATTGCTATAAAATTAAGCACCATAGAAAAAGTCAAATTGTGTTTTATGGTAACCATCATTTTCTTTGACAAACTAAACAAGTGGGGCAGCTCGCTTATGTCGTCATTAACGAGGGCAATATCTGCCGCATCCACGGCTATATCACTGCCTATGCCGCCCATGGCTATGCCGACATATGCCTTTTTTAAGGCGGGAGCATCGTTTATGCCGTCGCCTGTCATACATATTTGAAGACCTAAGCTTTGGGAGCTGTCTATGTAATTCAGCTTATCCTCCGGCAGACATTCAGCTTTAAATTCGTCTATGCCCAGCTTTTTGGCTATTGTTTCGGCAGTATTTTTATTGTCGCCTGTTAGAAGAACCGGAGTTACTCCCGACTGCTTTATTTTTTCAATCATGTTGGCAGACTCCGGACGCACGGTATCCGAAAGTACAATAAATCCGGCAAAAATTTTGTCAACGGCAACATAAATTATTGTACATCCGTTCATTAAATATTCTTTGGCTTTATCAAATGCCTCGGCGGTAATGGCAATGCCGTTTTCTGAAATCAATTCTGAGTTACCGGCAATAATGCTTTTTCCATCCGAAACGGCGTAAACCCCTCGTCCGGGAAGCATTTTAAATTCCTGAACCGGCGATATATCGGAGTTGTTCTCTCTATAGCACTTGACAACTGCCTTTCCCAGTGGGTGTTCGGAACGAAGTTCTGCCGAAGCTGTCAAAGAATATACTATTTCCGGGGACATACCGAAGCCTTCTACGGCAGTCACCTGAGGTGTTCCGAAGGTGAGAGTGCCGGTTTTGTCAAAGGCAAACTTTGATACGGAAGCCAGCCTTTCAAGGGCATCGCCCTCCTTAACAAGAAATCCGTGCTTTGTGGCATTGCCAATGGCCGCCATTATGGCCGTTGGTGTAGCAAGTACAAGAGCGCAGGGACAAAATACAACTAAAATTGTAACTGAGCGGATTATTTCTCCGGTTATGAGCCATGTAAGGAAAGCCGCACTCAATGCGGTAATTACAATCCATGTGGCCCATCTGTCGGCCAAGCCTACTATTTTTGCCTTGCCTGCATCCGCAGACTGAACCAATCGAATCATTCTCTGTATGGAGCTGTCTTCGCCGACCTTCAGTGCTTCCATATCAAATGAGCCGAACTGATTTACAGTGCCGCTGGAAACTTCGTCGCCGATGCCTTTATCAACAGGAAGGGATTCGCCGGTCATTACGGCCTGATTTACCGATGTTTGTCCCGAACGGATTATTCCGTCCACGGGGATAGTTTCGCCGGGCAGAACTCTTATTATATCGCCTATCTTTACTTCGTCGGCAGTAACGATTCTTTCCTTGCCGTTAGTTATAATTCTTGCGCTTTGCGGCGTAAGCTTAACTAACTTTTCTATGCCGGCTCTTGCTCTGGCAACAGTTAACTCTTCCAAAAGTCCGCCAAGCTGCATGATAAAGGCAACCTCACCGGCGGCAAAATCTTCGCCTATTATTATGGAAGCAATAAGGGCAATTGAGACCAGCACATCAGCCTTTATGTCAAAGGCTGTCACCAGCCCGACTATAGCTTCCAATATTATAGGTACGCCGCAGAGGATAATTGCTGCCCAAGCGGCATCAAAGGGAAGAGGCAGAATGTCAAATATACTTATTAAGAGGGCAATGCCCGACAATACAAGGCAGGTTATATCCTTTTTTGTGCCTCCCCATTCCAAAAATTCTTCCAGCTTATTCATAGAAAGCCTCCTTCTATACCTTTAGGGGTATGGGTATATTATACCTATAGGGGTATAGGTTGTCAAGGGGCAAAATAATAACCGCCGAAAAAAATTCAGCGGTTATGTATTATTTCATATTTGCAAAACGTTCTACAGCCTTAGTGAAGTTGGCGATTGTCTGATCAGCATCGCCATGCTCGATTCCATCACGCACACAATGGTTAATATGACCTTCCAGTACCACCTGACCGCACTTATGCAGAGCCGATTTAGCGGCATTTATCTGTGAAAGTATATCCTCGCAGGGAACGTCCTCATCCACCATTCTGTCGATAGCCTGTACTTGGCCTATTATCTTTTTTAACCTGCGGTGCAGGTTATCCGCATCCATACACTGTCTCATTTTAACACCTCCGAATACCTCTAGGGGTATATGTTTATGTTAATTATCTTGCAGGAGCGGAATTTTGTCAAGAAGGACAAACGGCATTAAAGAGTTTTTAATTATTCCGCAAAAAGCTTTGTGCAGTATACGGCCTTCCTCCAGCCTTTGATGAGTTTTTCAGCTTCGGCTTTATCCATTTTTGGCTCATAGGTCTTATCCAGTACCCAGCTGTTCTTAAGCTCGTCTTTATCCTTCCAGAAGCCCACAGCAAGCCCTGCCAAAAATGCGGCACCAAGGGCTGTAGTCTCCGCAATAACCGGACGGATAAGCTTTTTGCCGGTTATGTTGGCCTGGAACTGCATTATGGGTTCACTGGCACTGGCGCCGCCGTCAACCTTTATTACGCCTATATCGCTGCCTATGTCGGCAGCCATAGCGTTTATGACGTCCATGGACTGGAAGGCTATGCCCTCAAGGGCGGCTCTGATTATATGCTCCCTTGTTGTACCTCTGGTCAAGCCATATATTGTGCCCCGGGCATACATATTCCAGTGGGGTGCACCCATACCGGTAAATGAAGGAACAAAGTACACACCCTCTGATGACATGACCTTAGAGGCCAGATAATTGGCATCCTTGGCACTGCTGAAAAATCTCATTTCATCCCTCAGCCACTGTATTACTGCGCCGCCGACAAATACGCTTCCTTCAAGGGCATAGCTTACCTTTCCGTCTATTGATGAGGCTATTGTTGTTATGAGGCCGTTTTTGCTTATGAAGGGCTTGTCGCCGGTGTTCATCAGTATGAAGTTTCCTGTGCCGTATGTATTTTTTACATCGCCCTTATTGAAGCACAGCTGTCCGAAAAGGGCGGCCTGCTGGTCTCCGGCGATTCCTGCAATGGGTATTTTTGAGCCGAATATGTCGGTATAGCCGTATATTTCAGAGCTGTTTTTGACTTCGGGGAGCATGGACTCGGGAATGTCCAGAACCTCCAATATGTGCTTGTCCCATTTGAGGATATTTATGTTGAAAAGCATTGTGCGGGACGCATTTGTGCAGTCGGTTATGTGAACCTTGCCGTCGGTCAGCTTCCATACAAGCCATGTGTCAACGGTTCCGAAAAGAAGCTGACCATCCTCGGCCTTTTTTCTTGCACCCTCCACATTGTCGAGTATCCACTTTATCTTTGTGGCAGAGAAATAGGCATCAATGAGAAGGCCGGTGTTTTGCTTAACATATTCAGAGAAGGCCTCGTCCTTCTTCAATTCTTCGCACATATCGGCGGTACGCCTGCACTGCCAGACTATGGCGTTATATATGGGAATTCCGGTATCCTTATCCCATATTATCGTCGTTTCCCTCTGATTTGTAATGCCTATGGCGGCAATGTCGCTTGGAGAAATGTCGGCCTTAAGCATGGCATCTATTGTTGTGCTGTACTGAGTATTATATATGTCCTGGGGATTATGCTCCACCCAGCCGGGAGAGGGGTATATCTGAGGATATTCCTGCTGGGAAACGGAAACGATATTTTGGTTTTTGTCAAAAATTATCGTTCTGGAGCTTGTTGTCCCTTGGTCAAGTGAAATGATATATTTTCCTGCCATAATTATCACACCTTTGGTAAATATAATTGTTAGGAACGAGAAGTATTAAAC
>JAJQDF010000133.1 GCA_021202325.1 Clostridiales bacterium
CTTATGCCCAATGTATTTTTCATATATTGGATAAAAATTCAACAAATAAATCAAATATGTTGCAAAACAATGTTAGCAATTTTGATAGTTTAGACTAATAAAATTATACGGTTAGCCGGAACTAATTGTTAGAATAGCCTAATCCTAAGCGTTTGCTGTTAATCTAATCTAACAAAAATGATGAAATTTGTTAGGGTGTATTGACAAAGTTGTTAGTCTGTACTAAGATTAGATTTACATTAAAGCCTACTCAGATCCTATGATTTGGCGGGCTGTTAAAAATCTATTATTAGCAAGGTTTAATGAAGGAGGCCGATATTATGCCTTTAACAATGGCAAAAGAAGGCGAAACAGTACGTGTAAAAAGAGTGGGCGGCAAAACGGAGACAAGGCAGTTCCTTGAAAATCTGGGCTTTGTGGCCGGTGCAGAAATAACCGTTATTACGGTTATTGACGGCAATCTTATCGTTCAGATTAAAGAATCAAGGGTGGCTATAAACCGCGATATGGCAAACAAAATAATGATATAAGGAGGAAGGTTTTTATGAAAACTCTCAGAGACGTCAATATTGGCGACACTGTGGCGGTTAAGAAGCTTCATGGGGACGGAGCTGTTAAACGCAGAATTATGGACATGGGAATTACAAAGGGTGTTTCCATCTATGTAAGAAAGGTTGCTCCCCTGGGCGATCCCGTTGAGATTACAGTTAGAAATTATGAGCTTTCATTGCGTAAGGCTGATGCAGAACTTATAGAAGTGGAATAATTTATTTTTTGATTAAAGGTTAGTTTAGGATAACTTTTTGAAAGGAGAAAACAGTTTTATGGATATCAAAATAGCGCTTGCCGGAAATCCCAACTGCGGTAAAACAACACTGTTCAATGCGCTTACAGGCTCCAATCAGTTCGTAGGAAACTGGCCCGGAGTTACAGTAGAGAAAAAAGAGGGCAGACTTAAAGGTCATAAGAATGTTACAATTATGGACCTTCCCGGAATTTATTCACTTTCACCCTATACACTTGAGGAGGTTGTTGCAAGAAACTACCTCGTAAACGAAAGACCTGACGTAATTCTTAATATCGTCGACGGTACTAATATTGAGAGAAACCTTTATCTTACAACACAGCTCACAGAGCTTGGTATTCCCGTTGTAATGGCTGTCAACATGATGGACGTTATCGAGAAAAACGGAGATAAGATTGATACAGCCCGCCTTGCTAAGGAGCTTGGAGTTACAGTATGCTCAATATCCGCTCTTAAGGGCACAGGCGTTATGGAAGCCGCTGAAACAGCTGTTCAGATTGCTTCATCGGGAGAAAAGACAGTTCCCTTACATAGCTTTGTCGGCTGCGTAGAGCATGCCATTGCCCACATCGAGGAGGCGGCGGTTCATTCACTTCCCGAAGAGCAGCAGAGATGGTACGCTATAAAGATTTTCGAGCGCGACACAAAGGTTCTTGACCAACTTGACCTTAGCCAGGAAACACTTAAGCATATCGAAAGCGATATAGTTGCCTGCGAAAAGGAAATGGACGACGATGCTGAATCAATCATCACAGCTTCAAGATATGATTGGATTGCATCTATCATAAATGACTGCTATACTAAAAAGAATAAATCACAGCTTTCAACATCTGATAAAATTGATAAGATTGTTACAAACCGTATATTGGCACTGCCCATATTCGCTCTCGTTATGATAGCTATTTACTATATAGCCGTTACAACAATCGGTACAATCGTTACAGACTGGACAAATGACGTATTCGTTGCAGAATGGATTCAGGAGCCTCTGGCTGCCTTCCTTGAGAACATCGGTACTGCTGAATGGCTCCAGGGACTTGTAGTAGACGGTATCGTAGGCGGTGTCGGCGCAGTAATCGGCTTCGTTCCTCAGATGCTCGTTCTCTTCTTAATGCTTTGCATACTTGAGGACTGCGGATATATGGCTCGTATCGCTTTCATAATGGACCGTATATTCAGACGTTTCGGTCTTTCCGGAAAGAGCTTCATCCCCATGCTTATCGGCACAGGCTGCGGAGTTCCCGGAGTTATGGCTTCCCGTACAATCGAGCAGGACAGAGACCGTAAGATGACAATTATGACAACAACATTCATCCCCTGCGGAGCTAAGATGCCTATAGTTGCCCTTATGGCAGGAGCAATATTCGGCGGTGCATGGTGGGTTGCACCTTCGGCATACTTCATCGGTGTCGGCGCAATCATTATTTCGGGTATAATGCTTAAGAAAACAAAACCCTTTGCAGGAGAGCCTGCTCCCTTCGTTATGGAGCTTCCTGCTTACCATATGCCCACAGTTACAAACGTACTCAGAGGCACATGGGAAAGAGGCTGGTCATTCATTAAAAAGGCCGGAACAATTATCACACTTGCATCAATATTTGTATGGTTCACATCAAGCTACGGCTTCGTAGACGGAAGCTTCGGCGCTGTAGATATGGATTACTCAATACTTGCATCAATAGGTTCGGCGCTTTCAGTTCTCTTCAGGCCCCTCGGCTTCGGAACATGGCAGGCTTCAGCCGCTACTATCCTTGGTCTTGTAGCTAAGGAAGAGGTTGTAGGAACATTCGGAACACTTTTCTCAGTAGCAGGCGATGCCCTTGAAATGGTTGAGGAATCAGACTTCGTAGGTCTTGCACCTATAGCTGCTCAGTTCACACAGCTTGGCGCATATTCATTCCTCGTATTCAACCTTCTCTGCGCACCTTGCTTTGCCGCTATCGGAGCTATCAAGCGTGAGATGAACAATACTAAATGGACATTTGCCGCAATCGGTTATCAGTGCGGTCTGGCTTACCTTGTTTCACTTATAATCTATCAGCTTGGTGGAGTAATTATTGGAGAAACCTCTTTCGGAATTGGTACTATATGTGCTATAATAGCAGTAGTATTTCTGCTCTACATGCTTTTCAGAAAGGGTTATGTATATAAAGAAAAGAACGATCTTCGTGCAGTCGATGCTGTACTTTGATTGACGAAAGGAGATGTTTTTATGGCTAATTTCATAGTTGGCGGTGCAGTTATTTGCCTAGTTGTATTTCTGATACGTGTTATTAAGAAAGACAAGGAAAACGGCGGATGCGCAGGCTGCTCAGGAAGCTGCGGAAGCTGCGGACACAGCTGCTCGCCCAAGGAGAGGTGAGCCATGAAACTTACAGTCTCCCAATCGAAATATTTGCTGGTCCTCGGAGCTCTCTCCGAGGACGGCGATGTTAGAATAGTTGACATTGCCAAAGAGCTGAACATAAAAAGATCTAGTGCATTTAACATGCTGAATAAGCTGCAGAAAGCAGGAATGGTTTTAAAAAACGAAAATAAAACGGTTACTTTAACGGAATCAGGCAAGCAGACGGCCTCAGAGATAAGAAAAAATGTCGATGAAACAGTATTGAAGCTGGAAAAATATTTTGACATTGCTTCGGAAAACGCCGAGGATTGCGCTCTTACGGTGCTTTCATATGTAGGATAAGCAGACTGAATAAGTTAAAGACAGAAAGGAAGCAAAACAGCATGGAATGGTATAAAAACAGAAAACTTTGGAGTTTTGTCGGAGGTATGGCTACGGCATTAATAGGAGCAAAAATTGTTAAGGCTCCTAAAACACGTCAGGCTTGCGTAAAAGGAATTGCGGCCGGCATGACATTCAAGAAAAATGCCGAAGCATCCATACAGAATCTTAAGGAGGATGCCCAGGACATATGCAATGACGCCAGAGAAGAGGCGGCAAAGGCAGAGGACAAAGAGTGCGAAGGCGCTGAGGCATAATGAAGTATAAAATAGTATATGACAGGCCGGGCAGACTGAGGGTTCGCTGCGGAGCTGATGTATTCACTGCCGAAGAGGGATATGGCATTGCCGAGCTTTTGAGAAAAAATGCGGCGGCGACAGATGTTGAGGTCTGTCCTGTCAACGGGAGCATATTAGTTTACTATCCTGACAACAACAAAGAGACCGTACTCTCCCTTCTTAGCGGTCTCAAGAGATGCTCTCTTCCGGTGGGAAAGCCTACCGAGGAGGACAAAAAACGAGAAATTGACAATGACTTCACCCGGAAAGCTGTTTCTCTCGTTGGCGGACATTTTGTTAAAAAGCTTCTGCCTGCACCGATAAGACTGGTATTTACACTCCGCAATGCAATAGGATTCTGGTCGGAGGGAATCAGAAGTCTTTCAAAGTCAAGACTTGATGTTCCTGTACTTGATGCGGCATCGGTCGGTGCGGCATTTGCCCAAAGGGATGTTAAGACGGCGGGCTCAATAATGTTCCTTCTCAGGCTATCGGAGCTTTTAGAGGACTATACAAGGAAGCGCACAACATCGGTTCTTACCCATTCCCTTACCGTGAATGTGGATTCTGTATGGCTGGTAAAGGACGGCGCAGAAATACTTGTGCCCATGTCCGACATTGCCGTTGGCGATGTAATAAGGATAAGAACCGGAGCCCTCATACCCGTGGACGGAACCGTAACGGACGGCGACGCCATGGTAAACGAGGCTTCCATGACAGGCGAAGGCCTGCCGGTACATAAAAAACAGGGAATAACCGTATATGCCGGAACTGTGATAAGCGAAGGCTCCATAGATATAAAGGTTACGGCACTGCCCAAGGAAAGCCGTATACAGCAGATAGTCGGACTTATCGAAAATTCCGAAAATCTTAAGGCTGGCATACAGAGCCGTGCCGAGCATATGGCTGACAGCATTGTGCCCTTCAGCTTCATAGGAGCGCTGGCTGTGGGAGTGTTTACACGGAGTATGGCCAAGGCGCTGTCGGTATTCATGGTGGATTATTCCTGCGGAATAAAGCTTTCGGCTTCGATTTCGGTAATATCGGCAATGAGGGAGGCCGCCTCAAGACGAGTTATGGTAAAGGGCGGAAAATTCCTGGAGGCGTTTGCCAAGGCCGATACGATTATATTTGATAAAACCGGCACACTTACAGAGGCATGCCCTACGGTCTGCGGAGTTATTGGTTTCTATGGATATTCCGAGGAAGAAATAATAAGAACTGCAGCCTGCATTGAGGAACATTTCCCCCACTCAATGGCCAGGGCGGTTGTCAGATGTGCCGAGGAAAGAGGGCTTGTCCACGAGGAGGAGCATGCTGAAGTAGAGTATGTTGTTGCCCATGGAGTTGTTACAAGGCTCAACGGCGAGCGTACACTTATTGGAAGCGCCCACTTCGTATTCGAGGACGAGAAAACAGAGTATACCGAGGAGCAGAAAAAGGCCATTGAAGAGGCGGCCGGCAGCGGTTCGGTTCTGTTTCTTGCCAAGGGCGGAAAGCTCATAGGAGCCATATTTATAAATGATCCGCCAAGGGCCGAGGCAGCAGAGGCCATAGCAGCTTTGAGGGCTGTGGGAATAAAGAAGGTAGTAATGCTTACCGGCGATTCGGAAAGTGCGGCCAAGGCCGTATGCGAGGCGCTCGGCATAGACGAATACCGTTCCCAGGTTCTTCCGGCTGAAAAGGCTGAAATAATAGAGTCCTATAAGAAAAACGGAAGCAGCGTCATAATGGTTGGCGACGGAGTAAACGATTCGCCTGCATTGGCGGCGGCCGATGTATCGGTTTCTATGAAGGATTCCTCAGATATTGCCAGAGAGGTTGCGGATGTGACACTTCTTTCGGCTGATTTAAGAGAGCTTGCGGCTGTTAAGGAGCTTTCCAAGAGACTCTTTGTACGAATTGAAAATAACTATAAGTTTATAATAACGTTTAATACGGCACTGCTTGTGGGCGGACTTGTGGGAACGATACCACCTTCAAGTGCGGCGCTTATGCATAACGCATCGACAATGGGTATTAGCGCATTGTCAACCAGGCCGTTGTTAAAGGGTTAATATATTAAAGACGGTATAAAAGCCGCCTATCAAAAAAATCAAATGTTAGCAATTGCTAACTAAAATCAAGAGAAAGGTGATGTGTATGAGTGTTGTAATTATAGGCGGAAATGAAAGAATGGAAAGACAGTATCAGCAGATTTGCAAATCCTACGGCTATAAGGCCAAGGTATTTACAAAGGAAGCCGGCTCCCTTAAGAGAAAGATCGGAAGCCCCGACCTTCTCATTGTGTTTACCAACACCGTTTCACACAGTATGACGAACTGTGCGCTCCAAGAGGCGAAAAAGAACGGTACAAGGGTTGCACGCATTCATACATCGTCTGCGGCGGCTTTACACGAGGTTATGAAGGAGCATTGTGCAGTGTGTCCGAAGGCTGGTGATTGCGCCTATGCGGAAATGTGCGATTGAGAAATGTATTATAGAGCACTGCTCGCCGGTGCTGGCCGGACTTAAGCCGGCAGGGCTTTTCAGCTGCTGCCTCCATGATGAGGCGGATATTTTGGAGCAGGTGAGGGAGCTTAACATGAAGCTCAGAAAAAAGGATATTGTTGTGTCGGTTATGACAAAGGCCGACGGCAGAGCTCTCATATATGTATACAGACGGAGCAGATTGAAGAAAGAATTGGAGAAAAGGGAAACGGCTGAATTTTTGGAAGCATACGGCTATGGCGGCCTGTCCTCTGAAAAGGCAGTGGCAAGACTTAAGAAAAGATTGGCAGAGAGCGGAGACTTTCCCCACGAGATTGGCGTATTTTTAGGCCATCCTCTGGGCGAGGTGGTAGGATTAATTGAAAACGAAGGCAGAAACTGCAAATGTGGGGGCTGCTGGAAGGTTTACTGCGACGAGAATGAAGCGGTAAAAACATTCGAGCGCTACAAAAAATGCATAACAATCTACAGAAGACTTTACGAAACAGGAACGACGGTTTTACAGCTCACCGTAGCTGTTTAACAT
>JAJQDF010000057.1 GCA_021202325.1 Clostridiales bacterium
TTACAGCAGCTTAAATATGTGGCAATTGTAGAAAAATACGGTTCATTCAGCAAGGCCGCCCAAAAGCTCTATGTGTCCCAGCCAAGTATAAGCAAGCTGGTACATTCTCTGGAGGAGGAGCTTGGGATTACTATATTTGACAGAAGCTCAACAGGAATCACCATTACTCCCGAAGGAAGGGAGCTTCTAAAGCTCGGAAACAAGCTCATGCGTGATGCCGAATACATAAACGAATATTTCTACAAAGAAACAAATAATAAGAAGGCATCATTCTTTGTCAGCAGTCAGCACTATAACTTTGTTGTGGCCGCCTTTGCGGAGTTTGTTAAAAAGATAGATTCCAATCATTACATGGTAGGTCTCAGCCAAACGAAAACCGCCAGCATAATAGACGATGTAAGAAAACAATACAGCAATATCGGCATAATATTTTTGTCTGCCCTCAACAGGAACCATATGCTAAAGGTTCTAGACGACAACAATCTTGAATTTCATAAGCTTACGGAAACCGTTCCTCACATATTCTGCTCAAATCGGCACCCTCTTGCCGCCAAAAGCAGCGTAAGTACAGATGACCTTTTGGATTATCCATGCATAATGTATGAGCAAACATTGGATTCGCCGGGATTTTATCAGGAAGAGATGATACTTCCCAATTTTTATCCGACGAAGGTTATATATTTGAGCGATCTTTACATAAGCGAAGCGATTCTTACTGACTGCGGCGCCTACGATATAGGCACAGGTATTATCACCAAGCGTCTTTCCAAAACCATAGCCTGCATTCCCATAGAGGTTGACGACACTGTAGATATTGGCTGGATAGGAATAAAAGACAAAAAGCCCGATGCCCTGGAAAATGAATTTTTAAAGTATTTGAAAAAGCAGATAAGCAACTGCTCAACGGTGCGCTAAATTATTTTGTTATAAACTGCGATAGTTTTCGGATATTTCAAATTTCGTTCGTATTGTGCTACCATAATTTGCGTAAACAGATTGTTTGAAAAGCAAAACATTTTATGGAGGTGCAATTTAATGAGTCAGCTTAAACTTAGACATCCGGATTTGGATACAGAAAATTTAAAATTCAACACAGTGGAGGTACACGCCGGCGAACCCAGAGATATGTACGGAGCACTTATCCCGCCTATCTACCAAACATCTACTTTCTATTTTGATACTACTGACGATGCAGTTAAAGCTTGTGAGGATTTTACAGAAAGCTTTGCCTACAGCCGTATTACCAATCCCTCTGAGGATTACTTGGCACAGAAGCTTGCCGCAGTTGAGCACGGCAAGGGCTGTGTTGTTTACGCTTCAGGAATGGGAGCCGTAACAGGAGCGCTTTTCGCACTTCTTAAAGCCGGCGATCATGCAATATTTACAAAGGCAAAATATTCAGGAACAGAAGAGGTTGCCACAGATTATTTCCCCAGATTCGGCATGGAATACGACTTCTTTGATTCGGACGACATAAGCCAGATTGAGCCTTTAATTAAGCCCAACACGAAGCTTATATATCTTGAGTCGCCTGCAAATCCCACTATGATTCTTGTTGACATAGAAGCTGTAGTTAATATTGCCAAAAAACACGGCATAAAGGTATTTGTTGACAACACATTCGCAACTCCGTTCAACACTAATCCTCTTGATTTGGGCGTTGACGTTGTTATTCACAGCTTAACAAAATATATCGGCGGCCACGGCGATATTCTTGGCGGCGCTGTTATATCTAACGATGAGGAGTTCATTAGAGAATGCCGTCTTGGAACTCTTATGCACTTAGGCTCGGTTATTGCACCCTTTACCGCTTTTCTTGCAACGAGAGGATTAAAGACTCTCGGTGTCAGAATGAAGCAGTACAACGAAAGCGCATTAAAGATTGCTGAATGGCTTGATGCCAATCCCAAAATTGATATAGTTCGCTATCCTCTGCTTAAATCCAATCCCCAGTATGAGATTGCAAAGCGCCAGATGAAAGGCGGCGGAGGTATGATAAGCTTCGACGTTGCCGGCGGTCTTGAGGCCGGAAAGAAGTTCATAAACAGCCTTAAGCTCTGCACAATTGCCGTTTCGCTGGGAGATACGGAAACACTTGTTGAACAGGCGGCAGCTATGACTCACACTATGATTCCCAAAGAAACCCGCGAGGCTGCCGGAATCACTGACGGTATGATTCGTATGTCAGTCGGCCTTGAAGATCCCGATGATATCATTGCCGACCTTGAACAGGCTCTTGCAAATATTTGATAAGCATATAAACCTACAACACCAAACCCCTTTTATCTAATAAAAGCTCTTGATATGCCGGTCTTTAAACCGGTATAACAAAAGCTTTTTTGTTATAGATATAATTCCATTTTTTAAATCGTAGATACATCGCACTGTGCATCCGCATAGAAAGTAATCTGTACAGTAGATTTCATATTAAAGATATAATACTCCGTCGTATTTGAATTTGAGTCCACAACGCATACATCATATGTGGCATCCGAGTCCAGACTTTCCATGGTTATCTTAACCTTAGTTCCATCCTGTATGGGCGATGTAATAAGGCTGTTGCCCCAGTCGCCTCCGCCTGATACGGCCACATACAGTGCTGTTATATCGGCACTCGATGAATTGGCGGCATAGAACTCATAGTCAGCCAGCGATGCTATCTCGTCATGACTTATTTTTGTTATATCCGTGCTTGCTATAGTATCCGCTGATGAATCATCCGCTGTTGAAGTTTCCTGTCCGGCATCCGTCTGCTCCTCGTCGTCCGAGCTTCCGCAGGCAGTCATTGATAACGCAATTACTGCGGCAGTCAACACTATTATTAATCTCTTTTTCATCTGATTTTTACCTCCGCTAACCACGTTATTATACTAAAGCAGGGTAGAAAAGTCAATTAAACCGCCAAATTTTAAGCATTGTTTAATGAAGGTAAAAACTGCGGACATTTAAGCCCGCAGCCTTTATATATCATTTTTTCCTAAATTTTTTATTATTATGCAAAAGCTCATAACTTAGAAGAAGCTTCTTTTGGATAATACCGGTCTCAGGCACGCTCCCTATTGTGTATCAACCGTTATCTATACCCTGCTCCACTTCATAGCGACAATATCCTGCTGTGAAACAGCCTCATAGAGGCGCTCACCAAAATTCTGGCTCCTTATGTCTTTTCTGTCCATTACTATTATACCGAATTCCTCAGCCTTTTTTAATGTTCCGGTCTGCTTAACTTTTTCATCGCCGGATGTTACTATTATTCCCTTTGAGAACCAGCCTCCGAGCCTCTTTCTCTGTATATAGAGCTCATTTACATCCGGCGTTGATATTCCTCTAAGCTTACATGAAACGAATATCGGTATGGAATTTTCCATAATTATAACATCTATCTCATTGCCGGCCACGCTCACACCGTCATAGGCATCCCAGTCTATCATAGCTCCCAGCTTAACATCAGAAAATTTGTTGAGCTGTTTGGCATTTATGAAAACATACATCTCCAGCCAAAGCCCATATGTAGTCAAATAAGTTTCGGCCTCGGGATAGCAATATGTAAAGCTGACTCTTTCATCCGATACCGATAAATCCTCAATAAATTTATTTTTCTCAAACATCTGAAGCATTTTTGCGTTCGGTCTGTATTTTCTGCCGTCCTTATGTACAAACGGAACACGAGCCGAAAAATGAGTTCCGTGCCCCATTGCAGAACCTGCCGCCTGCAAATATCCGCAGGTGTAGCTCCAGTCCTTCAGATTCTTAAATATGTAGCGGCACATATCCAATATGGCTCCGAAGTGTTCTTCCTCAGGCTCCCTATGGGACTCGCCCACAAATTCCGCTCCCTTCGCATCCATAAAGTCTTCCAGCGACAGCACCGCCGTATCCATTGAAAATTCCGGATCATCTATGTCGTGTATCTTTCCGCCGGCAATATCTGTATGGTACATTTTTATATTTTTCTCGAAGCCTGCCCTATGTCCAGCAATCATCATAAGCTCACTGCCGCCGGTCATTTCCATGGCACAGGCATCATACCGTTCAATGGCATCAATCGTTTTTTCATAAATGTCCTGAACGCTGTTGATGTTGACAGGAACTTTCTCGACCTCTACATCTTTAATATGTTTTTTAAAGCATTTTTTAAGGGCGATAAAATATTTATCATCATTTATGGCGCTGTCGTAAATATAGACAACCCTCTGGGGCTTCAGCGTCAGCACCGCCAATATATTTTTTATCGTGTCCTTATCGAAATATTCAATCAGTGTCATGGTATTAGTCCTCAACGACTGTCTTTTCCTCGAACTCCACCTTTGTTTCCTCGTCCTTTTTCTTACCAAAGGCCGAACCGAAATTGAGCTTAGCCGCAATACCCGGTGCCATATCAATAAGTTTGCTTACTGCATCCTGATTTTTGATATTTACAAGCTGTACAGTTCCATTTGCTATAGCAATAACAGCACTGGGCGCAATCTTAGCACCAAGGCCGCCTCCGCCTGCACCGCTGTTTGCTCCGCCTGCTCCCACACCAACGGATACATCAACGAGAGGAATAAGCGTAACCTCGCCAACCTTTACCGGATCGCCGACAACAGTTTTCGACGAAACAAAGTTCTCCATTTTATCCATTAAAATCTCAAGGTTATTTCCCATTTCATTTGCCATTTTTATCACCCTTTTATTAATAATATTATAATTTCTCTTACCGGTTTAACGACTATAAATCTTAATACATAGAATATCATAAACGCCGGAACAATGCGTCCCTTTACGCTTAGCTCGCCCTCAATCACTTCTCTGTCAAATACGGCCTCCAGCTCTATCGGCCTATTGAGTATGCCGTTTAATGCCCATGCCGCACCGACTACCTCGCCTGTAAGCGATGGATCTGAAAGACCGACAGTGCCCTTCAAATAAAAGTCCTTCGGCAGAACTCCCTTAAGCAGGGAACTGATAAGCCTCATCACTGCCTTTATCACTGCCTTTCGCTCACTCTTAGGCATTTTCACAAAGTAGCTCAGATTGAGAGTGGTTTTTTCTTCGTCTGTATCTGTTTCATTTGTATTTGAATCCGACTTATCCTCATCGGATTTATCGGTATTTTTGATACGTTTTTCCTTTTTGGGCTCTGTACTTTCTTCCGAAAGCTTCACCCTTTTAACTTCAACATTTGAAATATCAGGCTTTTCATACTTCGGCTTTATGTCCGTAAGCTTTACTTTTCTGACTGTCGGTTCGACCTCTGTGTTGTCCGTATTCTCCCAGTCATCAATCTTTACGGAAATTTTCGGTTCAGTGTTCCTTTCCGGCAAAGCCGACTTAGGCTTTTCAGCCTGTTTGGGCTCAGAAGCTTTCTTGAGTTCAGGCTTTTCAGCCTCGACCTTTTTTCCCTTCGGCTTCTTTTTGTCCTCAGATTTAGGCTTGTCCTTTTTCTTCTTATCTTTCTTGTCCTTTTTGCCCTTCTTATCCAGATTAAGCTCTTTGCCGAATATTTTTATTTTTAGATCGACATTTCCGTCGGCAAAGCCCACCTTCACGCTCAGTATGCCCAAAAGCAGCTTAATTTTTGCAGTCGCCACGGTTTTATCATATTTTTCGCCCTTTATATCATAATAAATTGGGCAGAAAAGAACAATAAGCAGAATGATAAGTACAACAGCAATCACCCACAGCAAAGCCGAACCTATGAACTTCAACACTTTTAGCAAAGCCGTCATACCTGTCTCCTCTTTTTATCCGAAATATGCATTGCCGCTCCAAAGACAATGAAAACAACCAATATAATCACGCAGTACACAGCTATTTTCAGCGCCATATCGGCAAAAAATTCCTCTACCAATATATTTATAACTAAATCCTCTGCCGGATCCAAAAGCCACAAATCATTATTGAAAAACAACTTATGGAAAATAACAAAGCATGCATCAAAATCAATCATTGCTGCAACGCCTAGCACCGCCGCCGCACAGGTAATTACGCCTGAAACAACGTCCGCTGTTTTTATAAGGCTTCTCAAATCCAGTTTTTTCATAAAAGCAAGTATCAATGCCGTTGATGCAAACACAACTGCGGCACCTGTCCTTATGGCAAAGCCTCCGTCAAAAAGCACCTTACAGTCAGCCATGTGCGTTTTTTCACGTTCGCTGAAAAAGTCCCTAGTCTCGCCGTTTACCTCGGTCACGATATTTTCAAGGTCTTCCCTATCGCCATGTAGATAATCCATCAGCTCGTCCATGACATACATAATGTCGTTCATTTCCATATCGATATTTTCGGTAACATTATATTTTTCAAATTCACTGCGGAAATAATCCATATCGCCGAACACAACCACAGCCACAGCGTTCAGCAGCAGCATTATAATAAGCGCCAGTGCACATACAAACGTAAGGATTCTTTTAGTATTCATGTCTATCCTCCAAAATAAAGCGCAAAAGCTCAAAGGACTCCTGTTTTCCGGCGGCAATTCCGTATACAGTATACCTATCTTTGTTTCTATCCTTCAGAAGCTCATGGGCACTGACTATCTCATACAAAAACCTACCGTTGTCCTTTTTGCACACGCAGAAAATTCCAGCCGGAACTTTGCCGTTTTTAAGCATATAAACCACAGACGCCTCATCTGTAATACTTTTTCCTATATAAAGCTCCTCTGAAAATTCCATAAAATCCACTCCAATAAATCTTTAAGTTTAGTATACCAAATTTTATGAACTTTGAAAACTAAAGTATTAATTTTTTAATAAAAAAGCCGAAATTTTTATCACAAAAAATTCAAGCCAAAAAG
>JAJQDF010000156.1 GCA_021202325.1 Clostridiales bacterium
GGGCATATGAAGGCGTAGCTTTACTCTTCCTCATCTTCGTCCTCGTCATCATCAAAGTCCTCGTCATCCAGCAGTTCGGTCATCGTCTCCATAACGTCGGCTAAATCGGCCATCTCGTCCGCCATGTCGTCGAGAACATCCAATATGCCCTTTATGACGGCTGCTTCCTTGCTGTTTTCATCAAAACCATAGCCTTCGCACAACCCTCTTAAGTAGGCAATTTTTTTAATAATTTCTCTCATATTATACAGCTCCCTTCATAATTCCCCTTTTATTAGCATTTGTAAAAACAGGGGATACTTTCAAGTATCCCCATAATAGTTTTCCAGTCTTTAAGAATCTCAGCTGTTTGATCTGCCAAGATATTCGCCTGTTCTTGTGTCGATTTTGATAACCTCGCCCTGGTTGATGAACAAAGGTACAAGTACCTGTGCGCCAGTCTCAACAGTGGC
Organism: Clostridiales bacterium; assembly: GCA_021202325.1. Taxonomy (GTDB): domain Bacteria; phylum Bacillota; class Clostridia; order Lachnospirales; family Anaerotignaceae; genus Metalachnospira. Next base: position 453 of record JAJQDF010000156.1, read on the forward strand.
GGGCTTTGTAGCGCCTGTAGCTGTGTTTCCGGCAAATCCGGGCTCAGTCTCTGTAATCTCAAGCTCTACAAATAAAGGCGGCTCTATTCCGAATACATCTCCCTCGTAGGAAAGTATCTTAACCATTTCGTTTTCCTTAACAAATTTAAGAGTATCGCCAACATCGGCAGCATTTACAGCAATCTGGTCGAATGTCTCTGTGTTCATGAAGTAATAGAGATCTCCGTCTGAGTAAAGATACTGCATATCAAGTCTGTCAATATGTGCCTTAGGCATTTTTTCTGTGGGTCTGAATGTTTTCTCTACCACTGAGCCTGTCTTGAGATTTTTAATCTTTGTACGAACGAAAGCTGCTCCCTTACCGGGTTTTACATGCTGGAACTCAAGGATAATATAAATATCTCCTTCGTATTCAATTGTAACGCCGTTTCTGAATTCACCTGCAGAAATCATTGTATAATTTTCCTCCTCGTAGTAAAGCCGATATTCCGGCCGATAAAGTTTTAAATTCAATATACCTGTAATGGTACATAGTCTCATATAAGTTTAATGTATTTTCAGATATTTTTCAATGCTTTTTTTCATTTAGCGGCCATTTTTCGCACAAAATTTATTCAAACTGCATTTTCATAGCCTCAAGAGCGAGCAAATAGCCCTTCCAGCCGAAGCCGCAGAGCTGTCCCACACATACCGGAACGGTAACCGAAGTGTGGCGGAATTCCTCCCTTTTGTGGATATTTGACATATGTATTTCTATTACCGGAATATCCACTGAGGCCAGTGCGTCCCTTATGGCATAGCTGTAGTGGGTATATGCTCCGGGATTTATTACAATTCCGTCCTTTGTTGAAAAGCATTCCTGTATTTTGTCGATAATGGCTCCCTCATAATTGGACTGGAATATTTCCACATCAAGGCCAAGCTCATCGGCCTTTTTCTTTATTTCCCCGTTTATCTCATCGTAGGTAAGCGTTCCGTATACGCCCTTTTCACGTATTCCCGTAAAATTAATATTCGGTCCGTGTATAAGACAAATTTTTTTCATTTTTCCATCTCCCTCAGTATGTCCATAATTAAGCCGACCGCCTCGCTGGATTTCATTCCGGTTATATCCGCCTCAACATCGCTTCTTTCCTCGTAGAGCGGACGCCTTTCCTCCATCATATCCCTTATTTTTTTCATCTTGTTGCCGCCGTTTAAAAGCGGTCTGGATTTATCGCCCCTTATGTTGTTGTATATATGCTCGGGCGATGCCTTTATGTAAAGGACAATGCCGTTCTTTTTGAGCAGCTCCATATTTTTTTCGCTCTTTATAACTCCGCCGCCGGTGGCAATGACACAGCCCTGACGAACAGAAAGCTCCTCGCACAGCTCGGTTTCCATTTTTCTAAACTCCGCCTCGCCGTATTTTTCGAATATATCCGTTATTTTCATGCCGGCTCGTTTCTCTATCTCGTCGTCCATGTCGATGAACACACAGTCATTGGCTCGGGCAAGCTTTTTTCCTATTGTCGTCTTGCCGCAGCCCATGAAGCCGACCAGCACAATGTTTTCCTTCCTCATTTCTGCTGCCCCCTGCGATAGAATTCCGTAAGTCTTTCCTTAAGCTCGGCCGCCTTTTTCATATCGGCCTTCATATCGTGCCATATCTCAAAGGAAGCCAGTCCCTGATAGAAGAGCATATCAAAGCCGTTTACGGTGATTGCACCATGGGCAGCCGCATCCCTCATAAGTCTTGTCTCCCAAGGGGTATAAATTATGTCAACCACAATTCTTACGTTATCGAAAAATCCGGCATTTTTCACCGGTGTACCCTCTATGTCATTTCCCATGCCGACCGATGTGGTCTGCACAAAAATTTCGGGGTTCTCTATATCTGTTATCGAGTCATAGCTTGCTGTCTCAACCTCTATGGGATAGTATTTTCTCACCCTTTCGGCCAGCTTAACGGCCTTTTCCTCGGTACGGTTGACAATTATGAGCTTTCCGGCCCTTTCCTCACCTGCCAGCATTGCCGCCGAATTGGCTGCTCCGCCTGCTCCTGCAAGGACGACTGTTTTGCCCTCTATGGAAATATTCCTTTCCTCAAAGCATTTTTTAAGCCCAATAATGTCCGTGTTGTATCCAACATAGCCGTTCTCCGTCAGCTTAAGCGTGTTCACCGAGCCTATTCTTTCGGCCACCGGATCTATGGCGCAGAGTGCTTCCATTACTTCTATTTTGTGAGGAACGGTTACGTTAAAGCCCTTTATGCCCAGGGCTCTGCCGCCGTCTACGGCCGTTTTGACCTGTCCCTTTTCGACCTTGAAGGGCACATAGGCCACATCCTTGCCGAATTCCTTCGCTATTGTGTTCTGCAGCACCGGCGAAAATGATTTTTCTACCGGATTTCCTATTATTCCAAATACGCTTGTTTTTCCGCTTGCAAAATCAACGCACATATTTATTTACCTCCGCTTACTCTTATTCCATATGCATCCGGATGTTTTCTTCTATATCTGAAATACATGGCCATTATTATTTTTTCCGGCGGCCTTTTCACCTTTGTTATGAGCTGATCCCTATTGCATATGGGTGCTGTCATTATGGAAAGCATACCGGCATTATGTCCGCACCAAACATCGGTAAATACCTGGTCGCCCACCATTGCCGTGGACAAGCTGTCTGTGCCCATATCAGCCATTGCCGTTTGGAGCATTTTTATTCCCGGCTTTCCTGCCTTCCAATATGCATATGCGCCTATTTTTCTGTTGAATATTTTTATTCTGTTTTCGTTGTTGTTGGAAAGAAGGCAAATCTTGAAGCCCTCCTCCCTTATATGGTCAAGCACACCGAACGCCCAATCGTCAGGCTCCGCAACATCATATGGTGCTATTGTATTGTCAATGTCAAAAACAAGGGCTTTTATGCCTCTTTTTTTCAATTCCTTAAGGGGCAGATACTCTATGGATTTGACATAAATATCCGGATAAAGCTTTTTTAACATACGGTTACCTCATTTGTTATTATCTCACTTCTTTGCAGCAATCTTATCCGCAACATAAAGTCCGTTTGCGGCGGCCTGGGAAAGCGAACGGGTAAATCCCGCTCTGTCGCCTATGGCATATATATCCTTACAGCCCTTTATTTCGAAGTCGTCGGTCTGCGGTCTTGCCGAATAATATTTACATTCAATGCCGTAAAGAAGAGTGTCATAGTTGGCTGTTCCCGGTGCAATATTGTCGAGGGCATGGAGTGTCTCGATTATATTGTCCAGCTGTCTCTTAGGCATACACAGGCTCAAATCTCCGGGTACAGCCTTCATTGTCGGCCTTGTTGTGGACTGGGCAAGTCTGTTGCTGTCGGTTCTTCTGCCGTTTTCAAGGTCGCCAAGTCTCTGAACAAGCACACCTCCGCCTGCGATAAGGTTGGCAAGGCTCGCCACATTCCTTGCATAGCTTATGGGATCGTTGAAGGGCTGTGTGAATTTAATTGTTGAAAGCAGAGCAAAGTTGGAGTTCTGCGTCTTTCTTTCCTTATCTCTGTAGGAATGTCCGTTTACGGTGAGCACGCCGTTGGTGTTTTCGGTAACGACCTCGCCTCTCTCGTTGAAGCAGAACATCCTTGTTGTGTCGCCGTATTTTTTGCTTCTGTACCATATTTTAGGCTCGTATATCTTCTTGGAGAAGTTGTCCCAAACAATAGCCGGAAGCTCTACTCTTACGCCGATGTCAACCTGGTTGTTTTTAAGCTCAACGCCGTGTTCCTCGCACCAATTTGAGAAGAAGCTGCTGCCGAATCTGCCTACGGCAAATATAATATACTCGGCCTCAACCGAGTGTTCGCCGTCCTTATCAACCATTGTAACGACCTTTATATCCTTATCCACGTCGGTAACCTCGGTGTCGGCTAATATATCGCATCTTGTTTTGAGGTCAGCAATGAGCTTTTTCATAGTCTCGAAGTTGCTGTCGGTTCCAAGGTGCTTAAGCTGTGCCTGCTGCATATGCAGGTCATACTTAAGGCATTCCAGCTTCAGCTCGTCGTTTGGCATATATCTTTCTGTCGTTGCGCCGAACTTTACAAGTATTTTGTCCGCCTGCTCTATATAGTCTATTACGGTTTCGGGCTCAAGGAATTCCGTCAGCCAACCGCCGTATTCTGTGGATATTACATATTTTCCATCAGAGAATGCTCCGGCTCCGGCCACGCCCTCCATTATGGCACAGGTTGCGCATTTCACGCAGTGGTCTGTTTTTTTGGTGAGCATGGGACATACTCTTTTTTCAATCTCATGGCCTCTTTCAATGACCATTACGCTAAGCTCCGGCTTTTTCTCAAGGAGCCTGTAGGCCGTCATTATTCCGCCGATACCTCCGCCGATTATTGCCACATCAACTTTATTTTTCATATAAAAACCTCCAAATGTTTATACTAAAACAGCAAAGCAGCGCAATTAAAGCCTTTCAAAAGTCATCCCTTCCCAAAACGGAACGGTTAAGACAAAGACTCAAACTAATTGCGCTGCTGAAAATTCATACCCTGTCATCTTGTTTTCAAAAACCACCAAAGCAAAACATGAAGTATAATTCCTGCGGCAAAAACCACATGGAAATACCACTTTTTTGTCTTATGGTGAAAAACTCTCATTCCTATGAACCCGCCGATGCCTCCGCCTATAATAGCGCAGAACATAAGCGTAGCTTCCTTTATGCGCCATTTGTCTCTTTTGGCCTTTGACTTATCAATTCCCATCAGTACAAACAGCACAATGTTTATGGCAGCATAATAGATAAGCAATACCTTCATAACGGTACTCATTAAATCATATTCCTCCAGTCAAGGTCGCCTCTGTCGAGGGCAAGAAGAAGTATCTCCGCAGTGGCCAGATTGCTAGCAAGCGGTATATTATGCACGTCGCATAGGCGCAGTATGCTGTTGATATCCGGCTCATAGCTCTTAGGTGCTACAGGATCTCTTAAGAAAATAACAAGGTCTATGTCATTGTCGGCTACCTGAGCGCCGAGCTGCTGCTCTCCTCCCAAATGTCCGGCCAGATATTTATGCACGTTCAAATTGGCCGTTTCTTCAACGAGCCTGCCTGTCCCCCCGGTGGCAAATAAATTATGTCTCAATAGTATATGTCTATACGCAATGCAAAGGTTTTCCATGAGCTTTTTCTTGTTATCGTGCGCTATAAGTGCTATATTCATTAGTATTCCCCCTCAAATAGCGTCCTTGAACGACGCAGACCGATGTTTAAAACTAAACCTATTGAAGCCATATTTGTCCACAGCGAACTTCCTCCATAGCTTACAAAAGGAAGGGACATTCCCGTATTGGGCATTATTCCTGTGGCCACTCCCACATTTACGAACGTCTGAAAGATGAGCATTGCGGCAACCCCGGCGGCCATGAGCCTCTCCCTGGTTTCCCTTGTGTCCATTGCAATAAGGATACACCTTACTATTATAAAAAGCAGCAGTGCCAAAACCGCAACACAGCCCATAAATCCAAATTCCTCGCCGATTACCGAAAATATGAAATCGTTCTGCGGCTCCGGCAGATAGGAAAGCTGGTTGAGCGTTCCCTGATAGAGTCCCTTACCGGTCAGCTGTCCACTGGATATTGCGCTTATTGACTTCAACGTCTGATAATAGGTATCGGAGCTTGGATCCTGTACGACCATGTCCCTTATACGGTTAATCATATATTCCTTCAGTATCTTGTCGATAAATATGGGATCCTCCCTTATGGAGTCAAGTATGATTACCGCAGCAATCGGAACTATAACAATAAGTATTTTTCCAATCAGCCTATAGTTCAGCTCTGCCACAAACATCTGCACACAGAATATAAACAAAATAACCAAACAAGCCGACAGTGCAGGCTGAACAAATATAAGCACGATTGGTATAATTATCAATATCGCCAGACGCACCAATACACTTATATTATTAATCGAATCCTTTTGTTTGTCAATAAAATTCGCCATACAAAAAATCAGAATTACCTTAGAAAATTCTGAGGGCTGCAGTCTTATGGGGCCAAAGCCAATCCATCTTACGGCATTGTTGGAACTTTGTCCCACCAATATAACCGCAATGAGCAGTCCGATGTTTATAATATACAGCAATTTATAGAATCTCGAAAAATAATCCAAGTCCGCAAAGGCCACCGCTAGCATTATGACGACTCCGCTTATTAAAAACAATATCTGCGAATAATATCGGGAGTCCATCTCCACATTTATATGCAGGGCGCTTCCTATGCAGACAACTCCGAATACGGAAAGCACGCATACCGCCAGTATAAGCCACTTATCCAGGTTCTGCAGTTTATTTC
>JAJQDF010000016.1 GCA_021202325.1 Clostridiales bacterium
GGGTTATAATAGAAACAATTTGCGGTTTATGTTAAAAATAGAAATGGGGAAGGTAAAAATGCCAGTATTTAAAAGCTCTATAAAGAAGGAAGAACTTCTTTTTTCAAACGGAGCTCTTGTAAAACTTATAATTCCGCTTATTATAGAACAGCTTTTGTCTATTCTTGTTGGTATGGCGGACTCTATAATGGTTGCATCGGTTGGAGAAGCGGCTGTTTCATCTGTATCACTGATAGATTCCATAAATATATTACTGTTTTATGTTTTTTCATCAGTGGCTACGGGCGGAGCTGTAGTTGCTGGACAATATCTCGGAAGCAAAAGGCCGGATGAAGCCTGCAAAACCTGCGACCAGCTTCTTAATCTTATTATAGTATTTTCACTTATAGTTACGCTTATTGTGTACGTTGGAAAGGGCTTTATATTAAATGTGCTTTTCGGTCAGATAGAGCCCGATGTAAAGGCTTATGCAAATACATATTTGCTCATAGTTTTTGCGGCCATACCGTTTATGGCTGTGTATAACTGCGGTGCGGCTATGTTCAGAGCCATGGGCAACACAAAGGTATCCATGAAAACATCCATGCTTATGAACGCAATTAATGTATGCGGAAATGCCCTTCTCATATACGGATTCCACAGAGGAGTTGAGGGCGTAGCTATCCCCACACTTGTTTCAAGAATGGTTGCGGCTTTTGTAATAATCGGACTGCTTAAAAAGGAAACATTGGAGGTACATCTGAGCAAGAAATTTTCTCCGAAGCTTGACGGAAGCAGGATAAAGCGTATATTAACGATTGGCATACCAAACGGAGTTGAGAACAGCCTGTTCCAGCTGGGCAAGGTTATGCTTTTAAGCCTTGTTTCAACTATGGGAACAAGCGCTGTGGCAGCCAACGCCGTAGGCAATACCATGAGTACATTCCAGATTATGCCGGGACTTGCCATGGGATATGCAGTAGTAACGGTTATAAGCCACTGTGTCGGTGCCGGACGATATGACCAGGCAAGGCATTACACAAAGAAAATGATATTAATGACATATATTATGCAGTCGATTACGAACATAGCAATACTTTTGGCTATGCCGCTCATACTGAGAGCCTATGGCCTTACGGCGGAGACGAGTGCTTTGGCTGAACAGATACTTAAGTTCCATGCTGTATTTGCTATGGTGTTATGGCCAATGGCATTTACACTTCCCAATACGCTGAGGGCTGCAAACGATGCGAAATTCACAATGATTGTAAGCGTTTCTTCAATGTGGATATTCAGAATAGGCTTTGGCGTGCTTCTTGGAAAAGTAATGGGCATTGGAGTAATGGGCATTTGGATTGCTATGATTATAGACTGGGTTGCAAGAGCTATATGCTTTATAATAAGATACAGAAGCGGAAAATGGACTCAATCAAAATTGATTTAACGGAGAGATACTATGGAAAGAGCGAGCGGAATAATAATGCCGATATTCTCACTTCCCTCGAAGTACGGAATCGGCACAATGGGCAAGGAAGCTTACAAGTTTGCAGATTTTTTGAAAAAGGCCGGACAGAAATATTGGCAGGTGCTCCCCTTGGGACCTACAAGCTGCGGAAATTCGCCGTATTCGAGCTGGTCAACATTTGCGGGGAATCCCAACCTAATTGACTTGGAGGAGCTTGCCGAAGAAGGCTTGATAAGCAAGGCTGAGCTTGATAAAATCGATTGGGGCGAAGGCGAAAATGTCGACTATGAGAAGATCATAAAAAATAAGCCTTTGATGCTAAGAAAGGCCTATGATAACGGCTTTAAAAAGGCAGAAAAAGAAGTTGAAGCCTTTGCCGAGAAAAATGCATCTTGGATATACGACTTTGCCTGCTATGCGGCGCTTAAAGACTTTTATGAAAACATTCCGTGGTATGAGTGGCCGGAGGATATAAGACTCAGGGAAAAGGCCGCCATGGATGAAATGAAAGAAAAGCTGAAGGATGAAATAAATTATTATATATATATACAGTATATTTTCTTCAAGCAGTGGGACAAGCTTAAAAGTTATGCCCATAAGAACAATATTAGATTTATAGGCGACCTGCCCATATATGTTTCACTGGATTCTGCAGATGTGTGGTCATCACCGGAGAACTTCCAGCTGGATAAGGACAACGTACCCATAGAGGTGGCCGGAGTTCCGCCGGATTATTTCTCTAAAGAGGGACAGCTGTGGGGCAACCCTCTCTATGATTGGGATGCCATGAAGGCCGACGGCTACGGCTGGTGGATAAGACGAATTGACGGAGCAAAGAAGCTTTTTGATGTAATAAGAATAGACCATTTCAGAGGTCTTGAAAGCTATTGGGCTGTTCCCTACGGTGAAAAAACTGCCGTAAACGGCCGCTGGAGAAAGGGCCCGGGAATAGAATTCCTGAATATAATAAAGGGCTGGTTCGGAAATATAGATATAATAGCCGAGGATCTCGGAATACTGACCGATGAAGTAAGACAGCTGCTTAAGGATTCGGGGTTCCCCGGAATGAAGGTGCTGGAATTTGCCTTTGACGACAGCCATAACAGCGACTACCTTCCGCATAAATATATTAAAAACTGCGCTTGCTACGGCGGAACCCATGACAACGCTACGCTGAAAGAATGGCATGATACCGGAAACAAAGATGAAATAAAATTTGTCGAAGAATATTTGAATATATCGGATAAGGAAGGCTTTAATTTCGGCATAATCCGAGGCGGCATGGCATCGGTGGCAGATTTGTTTGTAACGCAGATTCAGGACTATTTGGAGCTTGGTGCAGAGGCAAGAACCAATATACCTGGAGTTGCCGAAGGCAACTGGAAATGGCGTATGAAAGAGGGAGCCTGCAATGATAAGCTGGCTGAAAGAATAAAACATTTGACTAAGCTCTATGGCAGATCCTAAGGAGGAGAGTAAATGAAGTTTGCGGACAGACTGTTTGAAACAACCAAGGAGCTTTGGGAAAGCTATCTTGAACATCCCTTTGTGAAGGGCATAGCAGACGGTTCATTGGGTATAGATAAATTTAGATTTTATATGATACAGGACTATAGGTATTTGCTGGAATATTCCAAGGTTTTTGCCTATGGAATAATAAAAAGCGGCAGAGAGGACATTATGCGCCGTTTTGCCATGATGGTTAAGGATACCCTTGACGGGGAGATGGACATACATAAAAAATATATGGCCAGACTTGGCATAACCTCCGAAGAGGTTGCCGAGGCCAAGACATCCATTATAAATCAGTCCTACACTTCATATATGCTTGATGTAGCGGCAAAGGGCGATGTGCTGGATGTTCTTGTGGCCGTATTGAGCTGTGCATGGAGCTATCAGTATATCGGTGAGCACCATGTGAAAATACCCGGAGCCCTTGAAAACGAGACATTCGGCGAATGGATAGACGGATATTCCTGCGAGGGCTACAGAGCCAGCACTCAGGAAATAATCGATTTGGTAAACGAGCTTGGTGAAAATATCACTGAGGACAGGGTAAAATACCTTGAACAGGTGTTTATCAACTGCAGCAGATATGAGTATATGTTTTGGGACATGGCTTACAGCAAGGAGATGTAAAAATGCTGGAATTTCGCAATGTTACATTTCAATATGATGAGGACGAGATTCCGATGATGACAGACCTGTCGTTTACTGTAAACGACGGAGAATTTGTGTCTGTAATAGGTGCCAGCGGATGCGGAAAAAGTACGCTTTTCAGGCTTATAAACGGCCTTGAGAAGCCGCAGTCCGGAGAAATCGATGTCAACGGAATATCCATAGAAAAGCAGAAAAACTATAGCTCTTTTATGCCTCAGAAGGATCTGCTTCTGCCCTGGCGAACCATTGAAAAAAATGTCTGCCTGCCCATGGAGATAATGAAGGTTCCAAAGGACAAGCAAAAAGAGAAATGCAAAGAGGTTTTAAAGCAGGTCGGACTTTTGGACTACATGAATAAATACCCAAAGGATCTTTCCGGCGGCATGAAGCAGAGGGTGGCCTTTGCCAGAACACTTATGGTGGGTGCAGATATGCTTATGCTTGACGAGCCCTTTTCGGCTCTGGATTATCTGACGAGGGTTGATATGCAGGAATGGCTTCTAAGCCAGTGGCAGGATTCGGGCAAGACGATTATTTTCATTACCCATGATGTTGAGGAGGCCGTTTTTCTGTCAAAGAGGATATTTGTTATACAGGACAGGCCTTTTTCCAGTATGGAAAGTGTGGAGGTTCCCATGGACTATCCAAGAAAGAGGGAAGACCTGAAAAGACCGGAGGTTGCCGACCTCAAGGAACAGCTCATATCGAAGCTTAGAAAGAAGGTTGAGGAATGAAAAACAAAATAAATCTGTCATCTCTCATCCTTACTTTTATATTGCTTATGATATGGGAGGCCGCCGCCCTTGGCATTGATGCTGCATATATTCTGCCCACACCGATACAAGTTATAAAAAAGCTGTGGGAGCTTCGTGTGGCACTTTTTACTGTACATCTGCCGGCCACAATGGCAGTTACGAGCATCGGTCTTTTGATTTCAATAGTGCTGGGAGTTGCGCTTGCCATAGTTATGGATTCCTTTCCTAAGGCGGAAAAGGCCATTTATCCCATAGTAATAGCTTCACAGACAATACCGACAACGGCAATTGCACCGTTATTCATACTGTGGTTCGGATATTCCATATGGAGCAAGGTGCTGGTTACCATACTTATGACGTTTTTCCCCATTACAATAACGGTTTTTGACGGTTTCAAGGCCACAAAGCGTGAAATGGAGGAAATGATAATAACCTATGGTGCTTCAAAAAAGGATATTTTCTTTACGCTAAAGCTGCCGACAGCCCTTCCGAACTTTTTCTCGGCCATAAAAATGTCCATTCCTTTAAGCGTAATAGGTGCGGCAATAGCTGAATGGCTGGGTGCCCAGAGCGGCCTTGGTTATTTCAGCAAAAGAATGATGACTCAGCTGGACGGAGCCGGTGTTTTTGCACCGATTGTTTTGCTGTCTGTTGTGGCTATGATTGCGGTAGCGATTATAAATATACTGGAAAATCGTATCATACAATGGAGAAAGGAACTGTAATGCCTGCCAAGCAGACATATAAGCTTATTGTTTGGACACCAATATAAAAAATCATTGTTTGACATAATAACTGGCGTGCCTTATAATAAAATGCGTGTTTGTATGATTTTTACAGCATGGAATACGATAAAGACCATGCGCAAATTTAATCATTATTTTGGTCGGTACAAGGAGGTGCGGCAATATGGACAGGATAGTTATAGCTTTTGGAAATGATAATAACCGAAACCGTATTGCTGAAATCCTTGAGGTTAGCGGATATGCACCCAGAAAGCTCTGCAAAACCGGCAAAGAGGCCATTCGTGCCATCAGGAGCATAGGCGGCGGAATAATCATATGCAGCTATAAGCTGGTGGATATGACAGCCGATGACCTCTGCTATGACGTTGGCGATATAGCCATGGTTTTGGCGGTGGGCTCTCCGGCGATGCTAGAAATGTGTGAAAACATGGAGCTGTGCAAAATTCCGTCGCCTATCAAAAAGAACGACCTTATCTCATCGGTAAGAATGCTGACGAGAATGAGAGAAAAAAAGGACGTTATTATAAAAACCGAAAACTCAGAAATAGATTCGAAGATTATTCGGGAGGCTAAAGCTATATTGATGGAAAAATGCGCTATGACCGAGCCGGAGGCGCACAGGTTCATGCAGAAAAAAAGCATGGACTTAGGCTTTAAGATGATTTCAACAGCAAGACTGATAATAAGTTCATATAGCTGAAATAATAAGAGGTATCAAGCCGATACCTCTAATTTTATGCCTGTTATTCTTTTTAAGCTTTTTTGCTTTCTCTGCCCATCATCTGCTGAATGTATTTGAGGGCGCCAGTCTTTTCCATGCTGAAAAGAAGAATTGCCGCTATTATTGAGCCACCGGCTGTACTTACTAAGAAGGGAAGCACATATGTAAAGAGGGCGGCTTCCTTGCCTAAAACAAATGTTGCGATAGGGTAGCAGAGCATTCCGCCTATTATTCCGGTTCCGATCACTTCGCCTATGCAGGCAGCAAAAAGATTGTGTGTTTTGTTATATACAAGGCCTGCAAGCAGTGCGCCTACCATGCTTCCGGGAAAGGCGAGAAGAGTTCCGGTACCTATGAGGTTCCTTATAACCGATGTGCAGAATGCGGCCAAAACACCGTATGTTGGGCCAAGGGTTACTGCGGCAACGACATTTACAAGATGCTGGATAGGGAAGCATTTTGATGCGCCGATGGGAATTGCGAACGCCGAAAGCGCCGAAGCCACAGCCGTAAGCATTGCGGTCGCAACAAGTTTTTTCATACTGAGTTTCATAATGATTGCTCCTTTGATATAAATTGTTGTAAAAACAAAAGACGTGCGAAGAATGACACCCGAGGTGGTGTCCCCCTTCGCACGTCTTGCGTGCTTTAATAGAGTATATCGGCATTTGCGGAAAAAGTCAAGAAAATGTTAAAAGATAGTTATGGCAGAAAATTAATATAAGAGTATTTTATAAAGAAAATTATTATTTTATTTCCATTGCCAATATTACCCGCTTGTGTTAAAATAGCCTTCGGATATTTTTTAGGTAACAGGGGTAGAATCATGAAAACAGAAAAAAGCTTTTATAAAAATATATTTTCCATAGCCATACCAATTGCACTGCAAAACCTTATTA
>JAJQDF010000136.1:0-620 GCA_021202325.1 Clostridiales bacterium
ATTTCTTATAATATGCGCTGTGTGTCCACACCTAATGATAAAGAATAATTGAATAATTCATACTAATATGGTATACTTATTAAAACAGTATGAATTTGAAAGGATTTGTTTATATGCTTATATCAACTAAAGGCAGATACGGCGTTATGATAATGGTATATCTTGCCGAGAATTATAATAAAGGTCATAAACCTCTTAAAGAGATTGCAGCCAGCCAGGAGCTTTCTGAAAAATATCTTGAGCAAATTATTAACCCTCTTACAAAGGCCGGTTTGCTTACAAGCTACCGTGGTTCTCAAGGCGGCTATGCTTTGGCTAAGGCTCCGGCAGATGTTTCCGTTGGTGAAATACTTAGAATTCTTGAAGGCTCCCTTGCTCCGGTTTATTGTGTTGCTGAAAACGGCGAAACCTGCGAAAAGCTTAATTCCTGCAATTCTGTTGTAGTATGGAAAAAGATAAAGGATGCAATTGACAATGTCGTTGATAATATGTCGTTAAGCGACCTTATTGACGAAGAAAACAAAAATAAAAATATTGGGTGATTTTATTTTAGAGTTGTGATAATATAATAGAGCTGATTAAATTGTTCGGCCGGTGTGGCGGAATTGGCAGACGCACTT
>JAJQDF010000136.1:630-6712 GCA_021202325.1 Clostridiales bacterium
ATGACTCAAAATCAAGCGGAGAATATCCGTGCCGGTTCGAGTCCGGCCACCGGCAGTTAAAACGACTTCTTTTACTAAGCCGTTTTTTGTTTATAAAGGATATTTAGTTATAAAGAAAAAGCCCTGTGAGATTCACAGGACTTTTACAAGCTAATGAGCGGATTCGAACCGCCGACCTACGCCTTACCAAGGCGTTGCGCTACCAACTGTGCCACATTAGCACGCAGTAGACATTATACTAAATTATGCCGAAAGTGTCAAGCTATTCTGCAAGATACTTTTCAAGTTTTTTCTTAACCCTTTGAAGTGCATTGTCTATAGATTTTTCAGATTTCCCGGTTATTTTCGCAATTTCGGCATAGGATTTATTATCCAAATAGAGAGTCAATACCGAATTTTCGAAATCTGAGAGGCTTTTTTCAAGATGTGCTTCGATTCCTTCCTTTGCTTCCTGTCCGATGAACATTGTTTCGGGATTGGAGGAATCTGTTCCTTTTATGTTGTCTAAAAATGTTTCCTGTGAATCATCATCAAAGGCCGGCTTATTCAGCGATATATAGTTATTAAGCGGCTGATGCTTTTGTCTTGCAGCCGCTTTAATAGCTGTAATTATCTGCCTATTTATGCATAAATCAGCGAACGCTCTAAATGAAGCATGTTTATCGGGATTAAAATCTCTTACCGATTTATATAGGCCAATCATACCTTCCTGTATAATATCTTCGGTGTCGGCTCCAATGAGAAAATAAGCTCTAGATTTAGATTTTACCAAAGGCTTATATTTAGTCAAAATAAACTCAAGTGCTTCCTCATCGCCTTTTCTTACAAGCTCTATAATTTTCTCATCACTCATAAGACGATAGTCCTTATCTTGATTATCAGCCCCGGATTCAATTTCGTTTTCTTCCTCCAAAGGTATCATCCTTTCTTCCTGCGCATCATTTCCAGCCATGCAAGCGTTTCATCGTCAACATTATCCATAAGCATATTATTTTTGGCTGGACGGTTTTCTGTATAATTATTTCTTATGTTTTTCTCTTCTTCGTTTATTATCATTTTAAGCTCTCTGGCAGTTATTCTTGTTGCGCCTTTTCCCATTATTATTGCCTGCTCAAGGCCGTCGTTGGTCGCAACCTTAACCCTGTATTCTTTAGGAATTTTTGTTACAGTTCTTTCAATATAATGGTCAGCTGTTTCGGCTTCTTTTGTATATACGACATAAATATTGTTATACTGCATTACCGTGCCTGTACTGCCTTTAACAAGGTAGCCGTCAAAAACAAGTATTACCGTCTCCCCGCTGACTCCCTGATAGTTGCACAAAATGTCCATAAGTTTAACTCTAGCGCTTTCCAGGCTAACGGACGTCAGATCCTCCAGCTCCGGCCAGGCATGTATTATATTGTAACCATCTACAATAAGAAAAGTAGTAAGCGGCATAAAAAACACCTCTTATCCTTTGTAATGTCTCTGTCTAACTACTTCATACATAAGCAGAGAAGCCGCTACAGAAGCGTTGAGAGACGAAATTTTACCATACATGGGCAAAGATACAACAAAGTCGCATTTTTCCTTTACAAGGCGGCTTACGCCGTCTCCTTCGGAGCCAATTACAATGGCAATAGGACCATCGAGCGCCGCATCAAAGCAGTCATCGCCGCCCATATCTGCACACGCAACCCAAATTCCTTGCTTTTTAAGATCTTCTATAGTTCTTGATATATTTGTAACTCTGGCTACAGGCATATATTCAATTGCTCCTGCGGATGTCTTGCCTACGACTGCCGTAAGACCAACGCTTCTGCGTTTTGGTATAATTACACCATGGGCGCCGGCACATTCAGCTGTTCGTATAACTGCTCCCAAATTATGCGGATCGGTGATATTATCCAATATTATAATGAAAGGCTTTTCGTTTCTCTCGGCCGCAAGCGCAAGAATATCCTCAACTTCGGCATATTCATGCTCAGAAACTATGGCTATAACACCCTGGTGATTTTTTGTTTGGCTCATTTCGTCAAGCTTTTGCTTGGCGGTTTCCTGAACTACTACGCCATTTTCTTTGGCCATACCGACAATGCGGCGGATAGTACCCTCCACATTGCCTTTCTGTACCAATATTTTTTCTATATCTCTGCCGCTTTTCAAGACCTCAAGCACAGCATTTCGGCCCTCAAGTTGGTTTTCGTTAAATTGTCTTTCCATCGTTCCCGCTCCTTAAAATTCGCTTTTAAGCGGATATACACCTTCAAAAAGCTCAGTTATTCTTTCGTTTTTACCAGACAGATATAAGTATCCGAACAATGCTTCTAGTCCGGAAGCATGTCTATAGTCGTTTATATCCATATTTTTAGGATGAGTATAGGAATTGGCATTTCTGCCCCTTCTGAAAACTGCAGCCTCCTCGTCGGTGAGCATATCCTTTATTTTAAAATATGCTTCACATTGACTTTTTGCATTAACAATGCTTCTTGCCGAAGCATTCATTTTATTTACCGGTGCATTGCCTGCCGCAATAACGCTCGTTCTTGCCAAAAGCTCATATACAGCATCTCCGATATAGGCCAATACCAGCGGTGAAAGCTCCTTTGGAGATACTCCGCCGTATTCCTTTTTAAGTACTTCTGAAAAATATTCCTCTGTCATGATTAGCCTCTGAACCACTGTACGCCCTGACGTGTATCTTTAATTGTAATTCCCATGGCTGCAAGCTCATCTCTTATGGCATCTGCTGTGGCAAAATCCTTAGCTTTTTTTGCCTCGGTACGTTTTGCAATGAGTTCTTCAATTTTTTCCTGTTCAGGATCTTGTGCAGCTTCCTCTTTTGTCTGGAGAATACCGAGAACCTTGCAGAGCTCATCTATCATCTTTTTAGCCGCTAAAGCAGATTTCTTTGAGAATCCCTCTGTAATCTTTACATTTATGAATTTAACAAGCTCATATATTGCTGTGATAGCATCTGCTGTATTGAAGTCATCATCCATTGCAGTCTCAAACTGTGTAAGATAGCCGTTTATAGCGGCTTCATTTTCTGAATCGTCAGCCTTTTCCTCAACAGTGCAGTTATTGATATAGTACTCCAGTGAATTTACGCAGTTCTTAATTCTTTCAAGTCCGTTCTGGCTTGCCTGCATAAGTGTATCGCTGAAGTTAAGGGGCATTCTGTAGTGTCCGCTCAATATGAAGAATCTGATAACTTCATAAGGGAACTTTTCTGAAATTTCCCTTACTGTAAAGAAATTGCCGGCTGATTTTGACATCTTTTCGTTGTCAATTGTAATAAAGCCATTGTGCATCCAATATCTTGCAAATATTTTACCGCTGCAGGCTTCGCTCTGTGCAATTTCATTTTCGTGATGAGGGAAAATAAGATCCTCACCGCCGGCATGGATATCGATAGTTTCTCCGAGGTATTTCTTTGACATAACAGAACATTCTATATGCCAACCCGGCCTGCCGTCACCCCAAGGCGAAGCCCACTTGGGTTCACCTGGCTTCTGAGGCTTCCAAAGAACAAAGTCGGTAGGATTTTTCTTGGCGTCGTCAGCTTCAACTCTTTCGCTGGCTTCTGCAATGAGCTCATCAAGATTCTTCTTTGAAAGCTTGCCGTATTCAGGGAAAGCCTTTGTGTCATAGTAAACTGTGCCGTTATTCACATAAGCAAAGCCCTTGTCAATAAGCTGCTGAATCATTTCAATAATTTCAGGCATTTCCTGTGTTACACGAGGATGAACGGTTGCTCTCTTAACATTGAGACCATCAGCGTCATGGAAAGCTTCAGCAATATATTTTTCGGAAATTTTCTCCATAGTAGAGTTTTCCTCATTGGCTCTTTTTATAATTTTGTCGTCAACATCGGTAAAGTTCTGAACATATGTTACTTCATATCCTTTATGCTCCATGTAGCGGCGGACTGTATCAAATACAACATATGGTCTTGCGTTTCCTATATGAATATAGTTATATACTGTAGGACCGCAGACATACATTTTTACCTTTCCCGGCTCCATAGGAACAAATTCCTCTTTTTTTCTAGTAAGAGTATTATAAATCTTCATGACAAATCTCCTTTATATTTTTTCTATCAAACAAACTGCCTGTGCGGCAATACCCTCTCCCTTTCCGGTAAAGCCTAGACCTTCTTCGGTAGTGGCCTTGACATTTACACAGTCAACGGAAATTTCAAGCGCTTCGGCTATATTCTTTTCCATATCATTGATATAGCCGGCAAGCTTAGGCCGCTGAGCAATTATTGTGGCATCAATATTTATTGTATTATATCCTTTATCTTTAAGCAATAGGCAAACCCTTTTTAAAAGCACTAAACTGGAAATATTTTTGTAGCTGTCGTCGTTATCGGGAAAATGTTTTCCTATATCTCCCAGTGCAGCAGCTCCCAAAAGAGCATCCATAACGGCATGAATAAGAACATCTGCATCTGAATGTCCGAGAAGTCCTTTTTCATATGGTATATCTACTCCGCCCAATATTAGCTTTCTGTCTGTTGTAAGGCGGTGTACATCGTATCCTGTTCCTATGCGCATAAATTTCTCCTTATAGTTTTTATGAATATTGTAATTCCGGACTAACCGTTATATAATGTAATTATATTAGAAAAGGAGGCTACCAATATGTGTGATAATACTCATGACTGTCCCTGTGTAAAAGCTGAGTGTCCCAGACATGGCAAATGCTGCGAATGCATTGCTGCTCATAATGCTGCAGGAAGTCTTACAGCCTGTGTTAAGCTTGCTCAGGCAAATGCATAACTCTCATAAAAAAGGCCGCGAAAGCGGTCATTTTTATTAACTACGGAATTCCAAGTCAGAGGCTGGTCAGTTATTTGCATAGAGAACCGGACATTGTACCGGTTAACCTGATGAATATGCAGCTCAATAAAACATAGTGCAAAGCATATAACAATCTGTTTTTTCATACCTATTGTGCCTGTGAAGCAGTCATTAAAGATCACATATTTTGTATAACTCATTTAAGTTAATTATTTCATAAGTACATTCCGGTTTATCAGGATAACTTTTATTTTTCAAATTAACGAAGCATGTATCTATGCCGGCATTTATTCCACCTAAAATGTCTGAGACAAGTGAATCTCCAATCACAAGAGCCTTCTCTTTGTCAAAACCTGTGATGCGGCTTTCCACATAATCAAAGAATTCCTTCGACGGCTTCTGTGCTCCCACAACCTGAGAAATAAATATATCCTCAAAATAATCAATCAACCCGCACAGACGAAGTCTGTTTATCTGAGTGTCACCAACGCCGTTTGTTATGGCAAAAATCCTATGCTTTCCATGCAAGCCTTTAAGTATTTCCTCTGCTCCGTCAATTAAAAACGCCAAATCTCCCAAATAACCTCTGTATTCCTTTTCCCATGCCTCTCCGTTTATTTCCATGTTATAAAGCACCATTGTTTTTCTGAAACGGGTGTCCAAAAGCTCATGCATGGTAGTTTCACCCTTTTCGTATAAACGCCAAAGTGCGTTATTAACTTCGTTATAGGATTTTACCAGGCTGTCTGTGTCGGAAATACCGTGGTGATTGAACAGCGTTTTTAATGCAATTTCTTCGCTTTTATCAAAGTCAAGCAATGTTCCGTCTAAATCAAACAAGAGTATTTCATACTTCATGATAATCCTTTAGCCTTTTTAAATTTAGAATAGTGTTCTTTTAATTTAGCAAATGTCTCATTGCTGAGATCATGCTCTATTTTACAAGCATCTGCGTAAGCCACTTCTTCACTAACGCCAATTTGGATAAGCATGGCAGCTATAACATTATGTCTTTCGTAAATTTTTTCTGCCACCTCTTTACCGCTTTCTGTCAAAAAGATGTGATTTTCTCCGCTTACCGTAATAAGACCATTTTCTCTCATCTGCTTAATAGCAACTGATAAAGTTGGCCTGGAATATCCAAGATAATTGCAAACGTCAACAGCGTGAACGTCCGGCTGTCTGTAACTTAAAACAAGTATTGCCTCTAAATAATTTTCAACTGCCTCAGTAACTGCCATTTACTCACCTTCTCCAATTTCTATAAAGTATATTTACAATATAGTATATCC
>JAJQDF010000089.1 GCA_021202325.1 Clostridiales bacterium
GTTTTGCGTAGTACAATCGGGAAGCCTTTACAATTAAGCCGCCGCCCCTGGCGCAGTCTCCCCTTTAAAGACTGAAAGACTTCCTTTCTTGCACATACATATGTAAAAATGAGGCCTGCTGTGTTAATAGTTATTTACACAGTTAAAAATATTCAAAATTTAAGGCTTTTGGACATTTTTAACCATGTAATTATAAAAGAACGCCCGCTCAACATAATTTAGTACCCCACAGTACGGCTTAAGTCTATTATGAAGCGTAAATTTTATGTCAAGCGAGCCGTTATTAATTCAGTATATTACTTTTTAACAGTGTGAACAACGTCCTGGAAATCAGGGTGCTGAGGGCCTCTCTGGTCCTTCTTAGCAATGTAAAGGCTTCCTGTAGCTGTTCCGCAGAGGATAGGAGGTACGCAAGCTGTAGCAGCTGTGTGCTCGATGCCTGTCATATCCATATCTGTTCTGTCGCACATTGTAGCAACCTTGTATGCTTCGAATTTGCATGTGTAAGATGTGTTGCCAACTTTTTCAATCCAGCCAACATACTCCATGAAGTCGCCTACATATACGGGAGCTGTGAACTGAATGTCTTTGTAACCAAGGAAAAGGCTGATGTCGCCGTCTGCATATACGCAAAGCTCTGTACCAACGTCTCCCCACATATCTACTATTCTAGCGCCGTTAACAAGACCGCCAACATAATGTCCGTCTGCGCCTCTCATCATAATATGATGTACTACCTTTTTACCTACCATGATAAAAAACCTCCTTAATATCGATAAATATGCATCTCAGTCAGATGGTTAAATCTTACTTCTTTATAGTGTGCTGATGAACGAAAGCGGGATCTGTCTCGCCTCTCTGGTCCTTCTTAGCGATGTAAAGGCTGCCTGTACCTGTAGCGCAGAGTACGGGAGGAACGCATGCTGTAGCAGCTGTGTGCTCAACATCTGTCATATCCATATCTGTTCTGTCGCACATTGTAGCAACTTTGTAAGCTTCGAATTTGCATGTGTATGATGTGTTGCCAACTTTTTCGATCCAGCCAACATACTCCATGAAGTCGCCTACATATACGGGAGCTGTGAAGTTGATTTCTTCATAGCCAAGGAAAAGGCTGATGTCGCCGTCTACACGAACCATAAGTTCTGTTCCAACGTCGCCCCAGTAATGTACTATTCTAGCGCCGTTTACAAGGCCGCCAACATAGTGTCCGTCGCTGCCCTTCATCATTGCATGAAGAACTACTTTTTCTCCTACCATAATAAAATCCTCCTTAAATTTATTGATATATAACTTATATTAACCCTCTAAAAGGAAAAAAACAAGGGTTATATGAGCGGAGCTATTAGTTTTTAATAACTCCGCTGTGAAATATCTTATTTGAAGTTGTAACCAGCCTCGAATGCTTTGATATTCATATCAACGAGTTCGGGTTTCATCTTAGCTCTGATAGCTTCTTCGCCATCTTCAACTGAGATGATGCTCAGTGACTTAACAACGGCGCCGAAAGCAACCATGTTTGCAGATTTAGCAGAACCAAGCTCTGTAGCGATTTCTGTGAAAGGAATCTCTATTACGTTGATGTCTGTTCTTGAGCACTTCTTGTCAATCATAGATGTGTTGATGATGAATGTGCCGCCTGCTTTTACGTGGTTCTCATAGTCGTCAAAGCTCTTTTCATCCATAACAAGGATTGTGTCAGCCTCTGAAATAACGGGTGAGCCAATCTCTTCTGAAATTACAACCTGACAGCTTGCACGGCCGCCTCTTTTTTCCTGACCGTATGAAGGAGCGAGCGTAACGTTGAGACCTTTCTTAGCTGCTGCTGAGCAAGCCATTTTTCCCATAAGGATAGTTCCCTGTCCGCCGATACCTGAGAAAATAATTTCGCTTTTCATTATTTATTCTCCTCCTTATCAAGATCTTTAAATACTCCAAGAGGATACATATCCAACATGTTGTCTGTGATCCACTGCATAGCCTTGATGGGCTTCATGTTCCAGCCTGTAGGGCAGGGTGAAACAACTTCTACGAAGCTGAGGCCTTTGCCTTCCATCTGATTATGTATAGCCTTTGTGATAGCTGCTTTTGTCTTTCTTACGTTAGCGGGTGATGTCAATGTAACACGCTCGCTGTAGTAGCATCCTGCGATGTTTGCGATGAACTCTGCCATGGGAAGGGGATCTCCGGCATTAACTTCGCTTCTTCCGTAGGGAGAAGTTGTTGTCTTCTGTCCGATAAGAGTTGTGGGAGCCATCTGACCGCCTGTCATACCATAGATAGCGTTGTTTACGAATATAACTGAGAATTTCTCGCCTCTGATAGCTGCGTGAACGATTTCAGCCATACCTTCGGAAACCATGTCGCCGTCGCCCTGGTATACAAGAACCATGTTGTCGGGAAGAGCTCTCTTAACACCTGTTCCAAGAGCAGGAGCACGTCCGTGAAGGGCGCAGATAGAGTCTACTTTATAATATTTATCTGAATAAACTGAACATCCGATGGGCCAGATAAGAATGGCCTTTTCTTCAAGATGCTCTTCTTCAATTATCTCTGCAATAAGTCTATTTACAATGCCGTGTCCGCAGCCGCCGCAGAATGTAAACTGTTCGTCTGTAAGAACATGCGGTCTTTCATATACAATGCTCATCTGTTTTTACCTCCAATCAATGTTTACACTGCTTTAAGATTGCTTCGTAGAGTTCCTTAGGTGTAGGTGTGATTCCGCCAAGTCTTCCATAGAAATGAACGTTGTCGTTGTCATTTACTGTAAGCTTAACATCCTCAACCATCTGACCTGCGTTGAGCTCTGATACGAAGAACTGTTTTCCTCTGAGTCCCTCAAATGCTTTTACAGGGAAAGGCCATAATGTGATAGGTCTGATCATACCAACCTTAAGGCCGTTTTCTCTAGCTATCTTGATTGTAGTAAGTGCGATTCTGGCTACTGTTCCGAAAGCAACGATGATGATGTCGGCATCCTCTGTCTGATAGCTTTCCCATCTCTGCTCGTTCTCTCTGATCTTAGCGAATTTGCTCTGAAGAGCAAGGTTGAACTGTTCCCACTGCTGAGGACCTGTAGCGCAAGTAGTGATTACGTTGTGCTCTCTGCCCTTAGCGCCGTTTACGCAGCCCTCAAATTCGCCGGGGCCTTCGCTTCTTTCAGGAAGAACAACGTTCTCCATCATCTTTGAAAGCATACCGTCGCTGGCAACGATAACGGGGTTTCTGTATTTCTCAGCAAGCTCGAAAGCAAGGGGAGCGCAGTCAGCAAACTCCTGAACTGAGTAGGGAGCAAGTACGATATTGCAGTAATCGCCGTGTCCGCCGCCCTTTACCATCTGGAAATAGTCGCCCTGTGAAGCGAGGATGTCTCCGTCGGCCGGACCGGGACGCATTACGTATACAACAACTGAAGGGAGACCTGCAGCTGACATATAGCTCATAGCTTCGCAGCCAAGGCTGAAGCCGGGGCCTGATGTAGCGGTCATACCTCTTTTACCTGTTGCAGCAACTCCTGCGATCATGTTGAAGGCTGAAACTTCTGTTTCTGCCTGGATAAATGTAAGTCCTTCAGAGGGAGCCTTTTTAGCGTAATACTCAGGCATCTCGCTGGAGGGAGTAATAGGATATCCGAAGAAATATCTGCATCCTGAACGTATTGCGGATTCAGCAAAGGCTTCGTTACCCTGCATAAAAACTTTTTCGCCCATTTGTAATTACCTCCTGATTAAATGTTTTTCTCAACTTTTATTGCACCTTCGGGGCACATTGTTGCACAAATACCGCAGGCAATGCAGTCCTCAAGGTTAGCAGCGATTACGCCGTAGTATCCTTTTTTGTTTACAGACTCACTCTTTTTGAGAATTGTCTTTTTGGGACAGAAGTTGAGGCAGTATTCGCATTCTTTGCATCTCTCGAAATCAACGGTTACTCGATTCATTGCATAAAATCTCCTTTCAGTAAAGGTTAGGTTATTCGTTCTGATTATTAGAACGGCTTTCCACATAATGATACAATAACAGCATTATATTGTCAATACTATTTGAGCATTTTTTATGATAAATTTTGTCGAAAGCAATTTTGTGTTTACAAACAAAAATTTAACCTATATACTTTATAGTGTGAATATATGAAAGCGGGGCAAACTGAAAGTGAAAAACGAGAAATACAAATATGTACCCAAATATCCCGTGCAGACATTGGAGAAGGCACTGGACATTATAGACTATCTGAAGGAAAACTCCTCATTGAACGGAACGACATTAAACGAGCTGAGCCGTGAGCTTAACATGAGCAAGAGCGGAGTACACCGCCTGCTTGACACCCTCATGGCCTATGACTATGTGGAAAAGACAGAGGATTCCGGCACAACCTACCGCCTGGGCTGGGGACTGTTCCATTCGGGAAGCATTGTTCCCAAGCAGCACGGTATAAACAACATAAACTATGTGCCTATCCTTGAGGAGCTGAGCAACAAGGTAAAGGAAAGCATAAATTTGGATATACTCAACATAAACGAGTTTGAGACTATATTAATATGTAAGATTGAATATAGGAACATGATACATGTCAATTCCCAGGTGGGCGACAGGGAGCCGCTCTATGCTACGGGCATAGGCAAGATATTCTTGAGCGATATGTCGGACGAAATGCTGGATAAGTACTTTAAAGAGGTAGAATTCAAAAAGCTCAGCCCCAATACGGTTATTGACAGAGAGCAGCTTATGAAAAGACTGGAGGAAATACGTCAGAGGGGCTATGCCATAGACGATGAGGAGCTTGTTACGGGCATGAGATGCTTCGCTATGCCTATCAGGGACTACACCGGAAGGATAGTTTCGGCGGTCAGCGTCAGCGGCCCTGTGGACAGAATCACCGACGAGAGAATACATAATGTGCTTCATCCCAATCTTAAGGAAGCCTGCGATAAGATTTCCAGGTTCATGGGCTACTACGAGGAAGAAGAATAAGAAAAAAACGAAGGTTTAAGGGTAAGTATTGCTTTAAATAGGCAATAACTTACTCTTTTTTATAAAACACCGGAGCATCAGGTCAATTAAATCATGATGTTATGGGGCATTCCGGGGTTTGGCCATACACAGCATATGGTCAATTTTTAGGTTAAAGGCGGTAAAACGGGGCGGACTTTGTTTAATCGCCACAAATAGCGGTTATTTTTAATAAAGAGTATTGACATTTCAGTAAGGTACAAATAAAATAAAACCAGGTTCAATAGAATTGTGTTCTGAATATCAGAACAGCATTTTAAATTAAGAAAATAAAACTTTTTAATTTCATTAGGGAGGTTAATAAAATGGCAACAAACCAGTATATTGTAAACTACACCGTAGGCCCTGACGCTTATAACGAGGTTCCCAGAATTTGCGGAGCATACGGAAAGAAAGCTGTTATTATCGGCGGAAAGAAAGCTATGGCAGCAGGTGTTCCCGTTCTTAAGGAAGCCATCAAGGATTCAGACATCACTATTACAGACTGTTTATGGTACGGCGGAGAGGCTGCCATCGAGTATGCTGAGGAGCTTGCAGCTACACAGGCTTACAAGGATGCAGACATGGTATTTGCTTTCGGCGGCGGAAAAGCCATCGACACAGCTAAATATGCTACAAGATTAGTAGACCACAAACCGTTCTTCACATTCCCTACAATCGCTGCTACATGTGCCGCAGCTTCTGCAGAGGCTATTATGTACTACACAAACCATGAAGCAAGAGATACATATGCCGTTCATGAGACAGCTACACACGTATTCATCAATACACAGATAATCGCAGATGCACCCGAAATTTATCTTTGGGCTGGTATCGGCGACACAATGGCTAAGCATTTCGAGACATCTCTTGCAGTTAAAGACGGCCACAAGATTACAATGGGCCAGGCTCTCGGCGTACATCTTGGAGAAATGTGCTACAAACCCCTTGTTCAGTACGGCGCAAAGGCTATGGAAGACTGCAAGAACAACATCGCTTCAGAAGAGCTTGAGAGAATTGCCATCACAAACATCATCACAACAGGTATCGTATCATGCCACGTTGGTGTAACAATCAATTCTAACGCCGCTCATGCTATCTGCTACGGCACAACTCTTCTTCCTCAGATTGAAGAGAGACATCTTCACGGCGAAGTAGTTTCCTACTGCACACTTGTTCTCCTCTTCATGGACGGACAGTTAGACAAGGTAGACGAGCTCTTCCCTCTTTACAAGGCTATCAGCCTTCCCACGAAGCTTGCTGACATCGAGATTAAAGAAGATGAGCTTAAGCCTGTAATCGAGAAATCTCTTGACACAGCCGACATGGGATTTGTACCTTACGAGGTTACATATGACATGGTTTACAAAGCAATCATGGATCTTGAGAAATACAACGAAACACACTAATTGAAGACGAACTAAACTGCCGCCGTTGGCGGCAGAGCCGCTAAGCGGAAATCCTGATGGCTTTCCGCTTGTTATGGAAGCAACCGAAAAAGTTCCCTTGAAACTTTTCCGGTTGCATGGGGCTAGTTTTAGTTGATTGACACTTTCGGAAATGAATTCCTCAAGCAATGACTGTTATACATACTAATTACCTGAAACAGCAATTTTAAATTTTATACAA
>JAJQDF010000093.1 GCA_021202325.1 Clostridiales bacterium
AAGTATATATTTAAAAAGCTTAAAAAAACACCGCTTAAACGGTTTGTCACTGCACTGGAAAACAAGGCCATGAGTAAAAGCGACCAAATACAAAAATATGCCTATTGGGGACTTTTGCTTTTTGTAGGCATACCTCTGCCGGGAACCGGAGCGTGGACAGGCTCACTTATCGCCGTACTTTTGGATATGGATATTAAAAAAACATTTGCTGTAGAGGTCGTTGGAGTAATTATGGCCGGAATAATTATATCTATATTCAGCTACGGCCTTTTGGGAACAATTATACAATAGATTAAGGAGAAAAACATGACAGATAGAATTGCTACTCCGCTTCGCACAAGGGCAATAATGGAGACATACGGCTTTAACTTCAAAAAGGGTTATGGCCAAAATTTCCTGATAGATTCAAATATATTAGATAATATCGCTGATGCAGCCGGCATAACCGAGGATGATACTGTGCTTGAGATAGGCCCTGGTTTTGGCGCACTTACGCAGGTTTTGGCCGAAAGAGCCAAAAAGGTCATAGCACTTGAGATTGACAATAAACTTATTCCAATTTTGAGCGAAACGCTGGCTGACTATAAAAATATAGAAATAATAAATCAGGACGTGCTGAAATGCGACATAGAAAAGCTTGCCGAGGAAAAAAACGAAGGCAAGCCCTTTAAGATTGTGGCAAATCTTCCGTACTACATAACAACGCCCATAGTTATGGAGCTTTTGGAGAAGAAAAATGCTGTACAGTCCATGACAGTAATGGTTCAGAAGGAAGTTGCCGAGCGTATGCAGGCCGGCCCTAAAAACGGCGACTATGGTGCACTTTCCATAGCTGTGCAGTTTTATTTTGATGCCTGTATAAATATGATTGTACAGCCTTCCTGCTTTATGCCAAGACCGAAGGTGGCCTCTGCAGTAATTACTCTTACATTGAGGGACGAGCCAGCCGTTGAGGTCTGCGACAAAGCACTTTACTTTAAGCTGGTTAAATGTGCCTTTGGACAAAGAAGAAAAACACTTTTAAATACATTGTGCAATCAGGGCGGATTTGGTTTGTTAAAAGAGGAAATGACAGCGGTTATAAATTCTGCCGGCCTTGATGAAAAAATAAGAGGAGAGGCAATGAGTCTTGAGGATTTTGCAAAACTGACAGAGAAGGTATACGAAAAGATAAATAGCTGAATCAATTTACATTAATCACGAAGTCCTAGGATTTCGTGGTTTTTTATTATACCGGATTGCAGAAGGGGCTGAAAGAAAGCAGTAATCAGGCTTACATATATAGCTACGAAGTAGGCGTGTGAATTTCCACAAAAAAGCCTTGACCTAAAGTTAACTTTAGAGTGTATACTTATAAAAAATATAGACTGGAGGTAATAGAAATGGCTGTAAAACAAACGGCAGGAAGAAATACATTGGGAGAGTTTGCTCCAAAATTTGCAGAGCTTAACGATGACGTATTATTTGGAGAGGTGTGGAGCAGAGAGGATAAGCTGTCCCTCAGAGACAGATCACTGGTTACGGTAACGGCACTTATGGCGCAGGGACTTGCGGATTCTTTATTTAAGTTTCATCTTGAAAGCGCAAAGAAAAACGGAATAACAAAAACTGAAATAGCGGAAATACTTACCCATGCGGCATTTTATGCAGGATGGCCCAAAGCTTGGGCGGCATTTTATATGGCAAAAGAGGTTTGGAGTAAAGATACTGAGGAAGCGGATGAAAAGACAAAGCATGAGCAGTCTATGGTTTTCCCCATTGGTGCGCCCAATGACGCTTTTGCTCAATACTTTATCGGAAAAAGTTACTTGGCGTCTGTAAGCATGGAGCAGGTCGGCATTTTCAACGTTACTTTTGAGCCGGGATGCCGAAACAACTGGCATATTCATCATGCTGATAAGGGTGGCGGTCAGATTCTTATTTGTGTTGCAGGCCTCGGCTACTATCAGGAATGGGGCAAGGATGCAGTGGAGATGAAACCGGGCGACTGCATTAACATTCCTGTTGGCGTGAAGCATTGGCACGGTGCCGCACCGGACAGCTGGTTTTCACATCTGGCCGTAGAAGTGCCAGGCGAGAACAGTTCCAATGAATGGCTTGAAGCTGTAGACGATAGCCAATATGGAGTTTTGAAATAATAAGTAAAAATGCGAATTTGCCGGCAGATACGGCAATAAATTTGATACTAAGGAGGCAGTTGCCATGGCAAAATTAGCTGCATTTTATTCCAGAGCGGATGAAAATTATTTTGGCGGAGCATACCGTTATATAGAAGTTGGAAATACCGAAAAAGCCGCAAAGATGGTTGCAGACATAATAGGAGCAGATTTGTTTAAAATTGAGCAGAAGGTTTCCTATGCAAAAGACTATAATACATGCATTGCCCAGGCTAAAACGGATTTGCAGGCAAAGGCTCGTCCGGAGCTTGTTTCAATGCCTGAAAGTCTGGATAAATATGATGAAATATATCTTGGCTATCCTAACTATTGGGGAACTATGCCGATGGATGTTTACACATTCCTGGAGGCTTTTGACTGGATGGGAAAAACAATTCATCCGTTCTGCACTCATAAGGGAAGCGGCCTTGCAGGAACGGAAAAAGATATAGCGAAAACCGCAAAGGGCGCAAAGGTGGCCAAGGGATTGGCTATCCATGGAAGCAGCGTTGATAGTGCCAAGCCTGCGATAGAGAAATGGTGCAGGTAACGAAAGAGTTTATTTTGAATTGACGGAGGCATAATAAATGGAGCTTATAAAGAAAAACATAATAACAAACATAATAACTGAAAATAATGAAACCGCTAAAGTATACATGACAAAAAATATAACTTCTGAGGGGCTTATGACCATATATAACGTTCTTGGCAGGAAGGCAAGCGGCAAAACAGCCGTAAAAATATCAAGCGGCGAGCCGGGCGGACATAACTTTCTGAAGCCTGAATTAATTGAGCCGCTTGTAAAAGAAGTAAACGGAACAATTGTTGAATGCAACACTGCCTATGGCGGAAGAAGATGCGATACCGAATCCCACATGAATGTTATGAAAGAGCACGGCTTTACAAATATTGCCCCTGTGAAAATAATGGATGCAGAGGGAACAATAAGTCTGCCTGTAGCAAAGGGAACACATTTGAGGGAAGATGTAGTCGGCAAGGGCATTGAAAAATACAATTTCCTTGTTAATCTTGCTCACTTCAAAGGCCATGCCATGGGAGGCTTCGGCGGAGTTCTTAAAAATATGTCC
This sequence comes from Clostridiales bacterium, assembly GCA_021202325.1. Classification (GTDB taxonomy): domain Bacteria; phylum Bacillota; class Clostridia; order Lachnospirales; family Anaerotignaceae; genus Metalachnospira. The sequence continues at coordinate 3,245 of JAJQDF010000093.1, forward strand.
ATCGGTATAGCTTCATCAATGGGAAAGAGCCTCATCCATTCGGCCGGAAAAGAAACAACGGGATTTGGCATTAATACTCCAAAGAATGATTTCCTTGAGTCTATGGCGGAGGCGGCCGAGGCTGTGGCAGACCATTTCGGCGATAACGTTGTCTATATAAATGTTATGAACAGACTGTCTGTAGACTGCGACTGCGACTCCAATCCTGCTGAACCTGAAATGGCCGATATCGGAATACTTGCTTCACTGGATCCAGTTGCCCTTGACCAGGCATGTGTTGATTTGGTATATGCGGCCGAGGACAGCAGTGCGCTTATTGAGAGGATTGAGTCAAGAAACGGCATAAGAACAGTTGAGCATGCCGAAGAAATCGGTGTCGGAACAAGAAATTATGAGTTGTATTCCATTGATTAAGGATTGATGATAATGAAAATAAAAAACTTATTCTGTTTTACTCATACGGCGGAAACACAAGAGGAATAGCCAATAAGATAAAAGAAAAACTCGATGCTGATATAGTTGAAATTGAGACTGCTTTTCCATATACTGGTGACTATAATTCTGTTGTAGAGCAGGGACATAGGGAAATAAACAGCCATTTTAAGCCTGAAATAAAGCCGCTTGGCATTGACTTGAAGGATTATGATACTATTATACTTGGAACTCCCACATGGTGGTACACTATGGCTCCGGCAATGCTGACATTTTTATCAGAGAATGATTTAAGCAGAAAGAAGATAATTCCATTTGAAACAAACGGAGGCTGGATAGGACATACATTCAAGGATATACGAAGTCTTTGTCCCAATTCGGAATTTGGCAGAGAAATGGATATTACTTTTCAGGGCAATCGAATGGAAACACCAACCAAAAAGCTGGATGAATGGATAGATTCCATAAAATAAGGAAAAACTTAAATATTTTTGATAATTGGTATTGTGATAATTCTCCTTTTAAGTTAAAATGATATTAGTTAATTGTATTTATGAGGGGGAGATAACATGAGTGATACACAATATGTTGGAAGAATAGAAGATTTACCTAATGCACCGGGATGTTTCATGAAAAACGCTGTGAAAAAGGTTGTTTTTGGTCCCAAGCATTTCAGCAAAGATTTTGTTATGAGATGTTGGATGCTGGAGCCTGGCGCAGGCGAAAAGGATCAGCATCAGCACGGCTGGCCCCATTGGTGTGTAATGCTTGAGGGCGAAGGCTATTTTGTTATTGATGGTGTTGAGCATCCGATGGAACATGGAACATGGATATATGTTCCCGGAAAGGTTCCTCACAGATTTTACAATGCATCTCAGACTGAAAAGCTTGAGCTTTTATGCATAGTTCCGCCCAGGGGAGACGTAGATCCTACTTTAATGGGATGCTAAGGGCAATCCGATTGCCAAACTGCCGCTGAATGAGCAAAGAATGGGGTTATTTCTATTCAAACGGCGGCCAATATTAGTTACTTTTAATGGGTGGAAATTTTCCACCCGTTCTTTATATGAGCCTATTTGTTTTAGTTGTGATTTGTTTAAGGGGTGTATCACATGGATAATAATTTGCTTTGGGGCTGTATTGCCGATGATTTTACCGGAGCCTCAGATGCGGCATCTTTCTTTGAAAAGGGAGGACTGAAAACGGTTCTCTTTAACGGTATACCAAAAAATGAAATAGTAGTGCCTAAAGATACTCAAGCGGTTGTGATTGCCTTGAAAATACGAAGTGCCGATGCTAACGAGGCAGTTGATACGGCACTTATGGCTTTGGACTATCTAAATAACATAGGCGCAAAACAAATATATTTTAAATATTGCTCGACATTTGATTCTACACCCAAGGGAAACATAGGCCCTGTGGCCGAGGCTTTGATGGATAGGCTTGGCGAAAGTAAAACAATACTTTGCCCAGCCCTTCCTGTAAACGGCAGAACGGTTGTGAGAGGAAGATTGTATGTCAATGGCGTTCCCCTTGATAAAAGCCCAATGAGAAACCACCCCATAAACCCAATGTGGGACAGTGAAATTTCCGAGTTGATGAGACCTCAGAGTAAATATCCATGCATAAACGTGGATTTGGAGGAAATGGAAGAGGACGACGAAGAGGTTTGGAACAGGCTCAATGAGTTTGAGAGGATTAACGGCAAATATTATATTGTACCGGACTATGCCAGTGACAGTGATGCCAAAAGGATTGTTGAATTATTCGGCTCATTGAAATTGATTACCGGTGGCTCAGGAATTATTGAAACACTTGCAGGTGCAGCCGCAGGTAATGCTGATAAAAAAGCAGGTTTTGGCTGTTCAAATGGCAAAGCCATTATATTGGCCGGAAGCTGTTCGGCGGCAACAATAGGACAGGTGGAAAGATTCATTGCCGACGGAGGCAAAGCATTTAAAATTGATGCAATAAGACTGCTGTATGAAAAGCAGACGGTTGCCGACCTGTGGAATTTTGTAAATGAAAACGCCGATGAAACAGTTCTGATATATAGCTCCGACACTCCTGAAAATGTAAAATATAATCAAAGACATGGAGTAGAGGAAATTTCCGAAAGCCTTGAAAATGCCATGGCTAAGCTGGCAGAAATCGCCGTTAAAAACGGCTATACAAGGCTTGTATGTGCCGGCGGAGAAACATCGGGAGCTATTACGAAGCGTCTCGGTTACGATGCCTATATAATTGGCGAGTCCGTTGATCCCGGCGTTCCAGTTATGACTCCAATAAATAATACAAATATCAGACTTGTGCTTAAATCCGGAAATTTTGGTTCAGAGGATTTCTTTAAGAAGGCGGTAAAGATGACAGGAAAAGGCGAATTTGTCGGTTAACATTAAAATTGGTTTAATATCTAAAATATCAAATTTTGATGCTTTAAAATTGATTTAAATCGAATAGAATTCATTTAAATATAAAAGGCCATTGATATTATCGGCGGCGGGCTTTATAATATAGTTAAAAGAAAGGATTGCCGCTTTTAGCCAAGCGGTAGATCCTAAGAATTCAGAACGAGACCGTCTAACAAAAAGGTTAGGCGGTCAAAGTTATTTAATCAGTGATATCACTAGATCAATAGCACTAATGATAAGCGATACGATTTAGAGTACTTTCCATTTCGATATACGTTTCATTAGCATACCTCCTTATGTAGGAAGTGACCTGTTTTATTGCCTAATCTTATTAGTCAGTAATCGCTAAGCTAAATATAATTCTTTGTTCATGTGCTGAAAGTAAATTTGTTCGTCATAAACTAATTTTGCTTCACTAACTAACCGCCGCAGCGGCTATACAGCAGAATGTTCCGCATTTTTAAAATAACACATTTACATAA
>JAJQDF010000153.1 GCA_021202325.1 Clostridiales bacterium
GTGTAATTATATCTTACATCAGTTTGGAGGTTTACACAAACCTTGGGATACTCCTTATACGACGAATGCAATTGAATCACTGAACTCCACATATCGAAAACTTAATCGGCAGCGCAGTGTATTTCCCAGCGATCAGGCGTTGTTAAAAGCCCTGTATTTAGCAACATTTGAAGCTACAAAAAAATGGACTATGCCAATTCGAAACTGGGGACAGGTATATGGAGAAATATCCATCATGTATGAGGGACGGTTACCTGAATAACACAGCTCCTCAGATATGTCAAGAGTAAAATAAACGCCCGCAAAGCGGACGCACTTGACATATCAGACGATCTGTATGTATATTGTAATCAAGGCTGGATAGCAACAAGTGCCATCCAGCCCCACACCATTATCATAGAAGATCTGTTTTTACAGAAAACTTTTCACACAGCCCAAGTATGTATCCCAATAAAAACCTAACATACTGCTTCACAGGCACTACTATAAAATCGGCGGTCAAGTATTTTGTACTTAACCGCCGTTTTTATTTTTAACTATAATTGTCCTTGTAATTCCGGCACTGTCATAGCTTATTTATTATCCTCAAGTATTACGCACTGATTTGAACGTGACTCAAAAACCTTCTCGAACTGTTCTCTGCTGTATTCAACAATACCGGCAAGGGGATCCGCTATTGTGACCTTATCTGCACTGTAGCCTATAAGCACCGCACCATGGTCCATATGGGAATAGTCAACATAGCTTCCGTCCTCTGTATACCAGCCCTTTACCGGCACACGGTTCTTCATACCTGTGGTGCACCATACAACGCAGGGAGTATCCTCACTTACAAGGCGATATAACTCCTCCAGTGTCAAGCCTGTCATATCTGTGGCTGTCATGGTACTGCCGCAGTCCGCCAAATAACTGTCCGCCGCAGTCACAATTGCCGTTGTGCCGCATATTATTCCGTTTGATGATTTGGGATTTCCTATGAAATAGCTGTTCATGTCGTTGCCGTATGTTTTTCCGTCTGCACCCTTATATAATCCTATGTTATACAATGTAGGAAGATAGTCCGTTGCCATTACGACCTTATCGGCATCATATCCATAATAATTTAATACCATTGTCAGAGCCGTAATTTCACAGCCGGTGGGCAGTTCCGGCATTTGAGCAATATACGGGAAGTCTTCAATCAAGTATTCCTCTGGAAGTTCTTTTTCAGAATTTTCTTCAATGACGGCATTTTCATATGCTCTTTTTATCATTTTATACTGCGCTATAGGTTTGAATATGGACGCTTTTGCCGTACTTGTACTGCATCCTGCCGCACTGCAGGAAATTATTAAAGCCAAAAATATATACATAAATCTTTTCATCCCTAAATACCCCATCTTAAGTAATATAGCTTTTAGCAAAAGCCAAAAATAAATGCTTTGTCGATTTACAGCAACAGATATACACAGTATACCAGCCAAACAGAGGAAATGCAAATGATATATGATTAAAAATAATAATCTTTAAAAAGTCTTGACCAGAAAACACAAAGAAGAAGGAAAACCCAATCGAGTTTTCCTTCTGTTATCAATCATATTAATCAAGCATTTCTTTCATTTTGTCCTTAAATGTCTTCTTGGGCTTTTCGCCGTTGGGAAGCTCAACCACAAGGTCGGGATTATCCCAGTTATGAAGCATCATTTTCTGTTTTTCCGTAAGATTTGTAGGAATGCTTACTTTGAGGGTAACAATCTGGTTGCCCTTTATCTTATCGTTTCTCAGGCTTGGCACACCGCAGTTTTTAAGCGTAATAACAGTGTTGGGCTGTGTGCCTGCCTTAACCGTATATTTTTCCTCGCCGTATATTGTATTTATGGATATTTCTCCGCCGAGAATCGCATCTGTGAAGGAAATGGTTTTTTCGCTGTAAATATCCATTCCCTTGCGGACAAAATATGCATGGGGCTTAACATATACCGTAACAAGAAGGTCTCCGTAGCCGCCTCCGTTTACGCCTGCCTCGCCTTTGCCCGAAAGGCGTATTGTCTGTCCGTGGTCGATTCCCTTTGGAATATTTATCTCGTATTTCTTTGTTTTCTTAACATATCCTGTGCCTCGGCAAGTTGTACAAGGCTCTTTTATGGTCTTTCCTGTACCATGGCAGGCCGAACAAGTTCTTGTTGTCTGCATAGTTCCGAAAATAGACTGCTGTACAACCCTTTCCTGGCCTGTGCCGTTGCATTTGCGGCATGTCTCGGCATGTGTTCCGGGCTTTGCTCCGCTTCCGCCGCAGGTATCGCATGTATCGGTAACGTTCACCTGGATGTCCTTCTTGCATCCAAACACAGCTTCCTCGAAGGAAATCTGTATGGTAACGTTCAAGTCTCTGCCTCTCATAGGGCCGTTGCGCTTCGCAGTCTGACCTCCGCCGAAGCCAAACATGCTGAATATATCATTCATGTCGAAGTCGCTGCTGAAGCCGCCTCCTCCGCCCATACTCTGGTCAAAGGCCGCATGGCCGAACTGGTCGTACTGCGCTCTCTTCTGCGTATCGCTCAAAACCTCATATGCCTCGTTTACTTCCTTAAACTTTTCCTCGGCTGTTTTGTCTCCGGGATTAGCGTCAGGGTGGTATTTCTTAGCCAATTTACGATATGCTTTTTTAATCTCGTCCTCGCCGGCGCCTTTGTCCACGCCAAGGACCTCATAGTAATCTCTTTTATCTGCCAACTTCTTCACCCGCCGTCTAAATGTTTGTTTGCGTTACAGTCAGCAAGAGGGCCTGTTGGGGCTCTCTTGCGCTATCTTTTATATATTACATTTCTTTGTAGTCGCCGTCAACTACATTCGGGTCTGAATTGTCAGCTCCGGAAGCACCCTGAGCTCCTGATGCCTGTGCCTGTTTATAAAGCTCCTCTGAAATCTTATAGAAAGCATTCTTGAGTGATTCTGTTGCTGTCTTGATTTCTTCTACCTCGGAATCTGTCATTGTTTCAACATTTTTGTTCTCAACAACCTTCTTCAGATTATCAAGCTCTGTCTGAACTGCAGCCTTATCAGCGTCTGATACCTTTCCTTCAAGCTCGCCCAATGTCTTTTCTGTCTGGAATATGATTGAGTCAGCTTCGTTTTTAGCATCGATAGCCTCTTTGCGTTTCTTATCGGCCTCTGCATACTGCTCAGCCTCTTTTACAGCCTTGTCAATCTCATCATCGCTGAGGTTTGTAGAAGCTGTTATTGTAATATCCTGTTCCTTACCTGTGCCAAGGTCCTTAGCTGATACATGAACGATACCGTTTGCATCGATGTCGAATGCAACCTCAATCTGAGGAACGCCTCTTCTTGCGGGAGCGATTCCTTCAAGTCTGAAGCTTCCGAGAGTCTTGTTATCCTTTGCAAGAGGTCTTTCACCCTGTACAACGTGGATATCAACTGCTGTCTGGTTATCCTCTGCTGTTGAGAATATCTGTTTCTTGTTTGTAGGAATTGTTGTATTTCTGTCGATAAGCTTTGTTGCTACTCCTCCGAGAGTCTCGATACCGAGCGAAAGAGGTGTTACATCAAGAAGAAGTATGCTTGATGCGCCCGCATCTCCGGCCATCTTGCCGCCCTGGATAGAAGCTCCGATTGCTACACATTCATCGGGGTTAATTCCCTTGAATGGATCTTTTCCTGTAATTTTCTTAACCGCATCCTGAACCGCAGGGATTCTTGTTGAACCGCCTACAAGAAGGATTTTATCAAGCTCGCTTGCTGTAAGTCCTGCATCTGAAAGAGCATTTCTTACAGGTCCCATTGTTTTGTCAACGAGGTCTGCTGTGAGCTCATCAAATTTAGCTCTTGTAAAAGTAATGTCAAGATGTTTGGGTCCGTCCTGGTTCATTGTGATGAAAGGAAGGTTGATGTTTGAAGAAGTTACTGTTGAAAGCTCCTTCTTAGCCTTCTCAGCGGCCTCTTTAAGTCTCTGCATAGCCATCTTATCTGTAGAAAGGTCCATGCCCTCTGTTTTCTTAAACTCGCTTACAAGGTAGTTTATAATTCTGTTATCGAAGTCATCTCCGCCAAGTCTTGTATCACCGTTTGTTGCAAGAACCTCTACAACGCCGTCGCCAATCTCAATGATTGATACATCGAATGTACCGCCGCCAAGGTCGTATACCATTATCTTCTGTTCCTTTTCATTATCAAGACCATAAGCAAGAGCAGCAGCTGTGGGCTCGTTGATGATACGTTTTACATCAAGGCCGGCAATTTTACCTGCATCCTTTGTTGCCTGTCTCTGTGCATCTGAGAAATAAGCGGGAACAGTGATAACTGCTTCTGTTACTGTCTCACCGAGATAGCTTTCTGCATCAGCCTTAAGCTTCTGAAGAATCATAGCTGAAATTTCCTGAGGTGAATAGTTTTTGCCATCGATAGCTACTTTGTAGTTTTCGCCCATATGACGTTTGATTGAGCTTACTGTTCTGTCGGGGTTTGTAATAGCCTGACGTTTTGCAGAGTCGCCGATAAGACGCTCGCCGTTTTTAGCAAAGCCTACAACTGAGGGTGTAGTTCTTGCTCCGTCTGTATTAACGATAACTACGGGCTGTCCGCCTTCCATAACAGCTACGCATGAATTTGTTGTTCCAAGGTCAATTCCAATAATTTTTCCCATTTTAAACTCCTCCTAAAAAATATAACTAAAATTTTAAATGTCTTATCTACAATCCGCAGTTGTGTGCACAACCACTCAGTTGGCAACCTTCACCATACTGTGTCTGATTACCTTGTCTTTATATTTATAACCCTTGAGCATATCTATGATTACTTCGTTTTCACCATAGTTTTCATCGTCCACATGGGCGACTGCCGCATGAAGGTTAGGATCAAATTTTTCGCCGAGAGCCTTTATTTCCTCAACTCCCATCGATGCAAGTATTTCTTTGAGCTGCTTATCTGTGAGCTTAACGCCCTTGAAAAGCGGATCATTCTCATCGACCTTGCCATCTACCGAGCCTATCGCCCTTTCAAGATTGTCGAATATGGGAAGGAGCTTCTCAATAGTGTCCCTCACACCGTCGTCATACATACTTGCCTTTTCCTTCATTGTACGCTTTCTGAAATTGTCAAACTCGGCAAGTGTTCTCTGGAATTTATCCTGAGCATCCGCAAGCTTTTCTCCAAGCTCTTCTATTTCCTTTTCGTACTTAGCATTTTTGTTCTTAAAAATGCCCTTCTTTTCAGCCTTATCTGTGCCGGCTTCCTTTGTTTCCTTTGTTTCTTTGGCTTCTTCTGTTTCATTGGCTGTGCTTTCTTCAGCCTGTTCAGCTTCGGCCTTCTCTTCTGTTTCGTCAATATTTGTTTCGGCTTCCTCGTTTATCTCGGCCGTCTTATTTTCCTCACTATTCATTAAGCTTATCCTTCCTTTCAATTGCTTTACTTCTGCGTTTATTGCTGTTCATTATGTTTTCAATGTTTTTGGCCATTCCATTCAGCACCGCTATGACCTGTCCGTAGTCCATTCTGGTAGGCCCTATTATGCCGATGGTGCCGTATACGTCGTCGCCGACCTTGTAGCTTGTTTTAATCACACTGCAGTCTTTCATTTCCTCAAGCTCGTTTTCCTCTCCGATTGAAACATCGGTTTCGCCGTATCCGCCGTCGCCGATTATGTTCAGCAGAGATTCTCTTTCCTCAAGGGTATTGAAAAGCATTCGCGCTTTATCTATATCACTAAACTCAGGGAAATCGAAAATATTATTCTCGCCGCTCAGATGTATCTGAACGCTTTCCGCCGAGACTATTGTCTTTCTTATGTCCTTAAGCATGGGCTTAAGAAGCTCCTGGTGGTTCCTGGTGGCAAGGGACAGACTTCTTATGACCTCATCGGTCATATCATCCCTTGTTTTTCCCTTAAGAACAGCATTTATATCTTCATTTATTTTGATCATCTCATCATCGCTTATGACTTCCTGAACAGGTATAACATAATGCTTTATGTGGTTCTCACCGGTTGCCACGATGAGCATAACCGAAATATCATCCAGCGGCAGAAGCCTTACCTGCTTCAGCCTTGTCTTCCTAATGACGGGCTCCGAAATAAATGTTGTATAGTTGGTCAATGCCGAAAGCGCCTTGGCCGTTTCATCCATAAGATACTCAATCTGGTTTATATTTTTATTTACCATGTTCTTCACAATGTTCTGAGTATCATCATCCATAAGCTCCATGTTCTGCATTATGCTGTCAACATAGAATCTATAGCCCTTATCAGACGGTACTCGTCCCGATGAAGCGTGAGGCTGAACTATAAGCCCCATTTCCTCAAGGTCGCTCATTTCGTTTCTGATTGTGGCCGAGCTTACCCCAAGGTTGTATTTTTTAGCTATGGTTCTGGAGCCTACAGGTTCTGCCGTATCTATATAATCCTTTATTATGGCCTGAAGGATTCTGACTTTTCTATCATTCAGCTGCATATTTCTGCTCCTTTCACCGATGGGTTTTTGTTTCTTGTTAGCACTCGTTTAACTCGAGTGCTAATCCTTAATACATAAAATAGCACCTTCCATTTATATTGTCAAGTGCTTTTATAA
>JAJQDF010000099.1 GCA_021202325.1 Clostridiales bacterium
ATTTTCAGGTAACTATTATGTATAACTGACACCACTTGAGTAATTTATTTCCAAAAATGTCAAGAATTGGGTACAAAGCAATGCAAAAGTAAAAATTTCTTCTGGAATTTTTGCTTTTGCTGCCATAATAAAACGGAATCGCCCAAGATTCCGTTTTATCGGCTCTGCCGCACCAAGCGGAAATCCCTCAAGGATTTTCGCTTACAGGGCTCTGCCCGCAAAATGAAGTCAAATCTCCCCACCTCTGTGGCTAGGTAGAAATCCCTCTCCGGGCACTGTTCTTGATTATCTGGCCTGAAAAACCGCTTGCCTTCAAGGTTTCTAAGCCTTTTCAGCTTATCTTCTAAATCGTAGTCCTCGCCAAGGAGAAGCGCACGGATATATTCGGCGCACCATGTATCCTCTTCGGCGGGCGCAAGGGCGGCCTTCCCCATACATACTATGGATACAGTATCGGGATTGACCGCTTTTATGTACCGCACAACGGCATGGACGTTTACAAAGGCCGCCGTTATTATTTCGTCAGCATTAACTGCGTTCACTATGCCCTGGGTTCCGGCGCTGGTCGTATGTATTACGTTTTTGCCGGTGAAATCCACATGCTCAATATTTGCCGGCGAATTGCCGTAGTCGAAGCCCGGAACTATAACCTCGTTCCGCTCACCCACAAGGACGGGATTTTTCAGCCTCTTTTTGAGTTCAAAGGCTTCCTCCACCCTGCCGACCGGGTATATGGCCTCCGCTCCGTTATTCATAATAAAGCAGGCTGTTGTGAAAGCCCTGAAAACATCAATCACAACGGTAAGTCCTCTGGCCTGCTTCGCCCCATCTATTAATTGCAGAATATTAATGTCCATTACTTAAGTATATCCTTTAAGAAGCTTGTTGCGCCGAAACGTTCGTCAATACCGAGATATTCAGCAACGGTAGCGCCAAGGTCGGCAAATGTCTTTCTTACTCCCAGGTCAACTCCCTCTTTTATGTTTTTGCCGCATACAAGGAGCGGAACATACTCCCTTGAATGGTCGGTGCTGGGTGTTGTGGGATCGCATCCGTGGTCGGCTGTTATGAAAAGAATGTCCTCATCCTTCATGGCCGCCTTTATTTCGGGAAGCTTGCTGTCAAAATACATAACTGCATTGGCATAGCCGGGAACATCGTTTCTGTGGCCGTAAATCATGTCTGTGTCAACGAGGTTCGTGAAAAGAAGGCCTTCGAAATCCTTTTTAAGATATTCTATAGTCTTGTCGATACCATCGTTGTTGTTCGTTGTGTGGTCGGTCATAGTCATTCCCCTATGCTCGAAAATATCCTCTATCTTTCCGATAGCCGCAACATCCATTCCCTTTTCCTTTATAAGGTCGAGAACTGTTGTTGATGTGGGCGCAAGGGAGAAATCCTTTCTTCTTTCGGTTCTGGTGTAATTGCCGTTGCCGCTTCCGATAAACGGTCTTGCGATAACTCTGGCAACAGCATAGTCGCCCACAAGAATTTCTCTTGCAATTTCGCACATTTTGTAAAGCTCTTCAACGGAAATGACATCCTCGTGGCAGGCAATCTGGAAAACGGAGTCTGCCGATGTATATACTATCGGATAGCCTGTCTTTACATGCTCGTCGCCCAGCTCATTTATAATAGTTGTGCCGGAAGCCGCACAGTTTCCGAGAGTTTTTCTGCCGATGGCGGCCTCGAATTTATCCATTACTTCCTTGGGGAAGCCTGTGTCCGTAAATGTGGGGAAGGGATTTTCCGTAACAATGCCGGCTATTTCCCAATGGCCTGTGGTTGTGTCCTTGCCATTTGAAGCCTCGAACATCTTGCCGTAGCATCCCTTGGGGCTGTCAACCTTGCCGAGAAGATCGATGTCCTCGCCCTGGATATTTCCCAGGCCAAGCTCAGCCATGTTAGGCACATTGAACTGGGGATAGTTTTTCTTAATATTTACCAGTGTGTTGGAGCCCTCATCTCCGTATTTTGCCGCATCGGGAAGCTCGCCGATGCCTACGCTGTCAAGGACTATTATTGCAGCTCTTTTCATATGTTTTTCCTCCTATTTGTTTCCTTACTTTATTATATCAAGTATAAGCCTTACATCTTCAGGCTTTTCTTCCTTAATACTTACGGCGCCTTTGAGATAATTTGCCGCCGAAAGGCATTTTTCCTTCGCTGCCGAATAAACCTCGGCAATTGCATCGCCCTTCTTAACAGTATCTCCTATGCGGACCTTCATTATTATACCGGCTCCGAAATCTATGCTGTCGGCCTTGGAAGCCCTTCCTGCGCCGGTTTCCAGTGAAGCACGGCCTATCTCCGCCGTATTCATGGAGTATACATAGCCGTCCTCTTCGGCGCAGACAACCTCTTTTTCAGGCGACAGCGGCAGAAGCGAATAGTCGTCGATAATATCGGGATTGCCGCCCTGCTGTATAAGAAGCTCACGGAACTTGGCAATACCCTTGCCGTTTTTGATATTTTCCATAAGCTTGGCCTTGCCGTCCTCCACGGAATCTGCGGTCTTTGCGCTGATAAGCATATATGCTCCCAGGGTTAAAGCAACCTCAAGCAGGTCTCCGCCAACGTTTCCTTTCAGAATTTCCATGGCCTCTATTACTTCCAGTGAGTTGCCTATGTTCATGCCGAGAGGCTGATCCATGCCGCTTATAACGGCCGTAACCTCCCGTCCTACGGACTTTCCTATGTCAGCCATAGTCTTTGCCAGTGCCACGGCGGAATCATAATCCTTCATGAACGCTCCGCTTCCGCATTTCACGTCAAGGACGATTGCATCGGCGCCGGCGGCTATTTTCTTTGACATAATGCTGCCGGATATGAGCGGTATGTTCTCAACGGTTCCGGTTACATCCCTCAAAGCATAGAGCTTTTTGTCCGCCGGAGTCAGGTTGTCGGTCTGGCTCATAAGTACGATGTTGCTTGTTTTGGCATATTCAAGCGCTTGCTCCTCTGATACGTCAATTCTAAATCCCGGAATGGATTCCAGTTTGTCCAGTGTTCCGCCGGAAAATCCCAGTCCCCTTCCGCTCATTTTTACGACAGGAACGCCGCAGCTTGCCACAAGGGGCGCCAGTATGAGGGTGGTTGTGTCGGCCACGCCTCCCGTTGAATGTTTATCCACTTTGATGCCTTCAATTGATGATAAATCGAATGTAGAACCCGAATGGGCCATTGCCAGTGTAAGCTCAGAGGTTTCCTCGTTGTCAAGATTTTGAAAATATATTGCCATAAGCATTGCTGAAACCTGATAGTCAGGTATAGACGAATCGGTAACGCCGTTCACGAAGAAATCTATTTCTTCCTTTGTAAGCTTTCCGCCGTCACGTTTTTTGATGATTAAATCAACGATATTCATGTTAATTTACCTCCTTTGCGTTTCATATCTATAAGTATACCATAACAAACGGTTTTCTTCCACAAAAAGTATTCTATTATGTTTATCTTATATCTGTTTAATCTTCTCTTAATTCATTATTTTGATTTTTTTCATTTTTCGTTCATAATTTATATATATTGATATTGTATAGTATAGATGTATTAAAGATAAGCCTTTAGTACATACAGAAATCGCCCCATTTCTGTATAATACCCCCTTTAATTTAAAACTGTTTGCAAAAAAAGCCGCTCGGACCCCTTCGGGCGGTTTTTTCTGTCCATTTTCCTGTTTAACGTGCAGAAGGCATGCTGAAAGTAGGCCGAAAGTAGGCTGAAAGTAGGCCGAAAGTAGGCTGTAAGTAGGCTGAAAGCATGATGTAAGTAAGTATTTAAAGCTCCGGCGCATTCTTGACAAACATGGTGAATATGTTAGAATTTTATACAGATTCAAACCTTATCAATATAAGCAGTGAACGTCAGAGAAATTCATTTCTGATGACGTCTATGCCCAAGACTTAGCCAATGTAAATGAAAAAGTTTCCTCTGGAACTTTTTTATTTACCTCCGTACAAGCTGAAAGCCTTTAGGATTTCAGCTTAAGCGGCACTGCCGCTTGAGGATACACCAAAAATGTGGTATTATAAGGTATTAGAATAACAACACAAGATTCATTAGGAGGAAACACTATGCCCGAAAACAGACAAAGCAAAATCAGAAATTTCTGCATAGTCGCTCATATAGACCACGGCAAAAGCACCCTGGCCGACAGACTGATACAGGCCACGGGACTGCTCACCGAAAGAGAAATGCAGGACCAGGTTCTTGACAACATGGAGCTGGAAAGGGAAAGAGGAATAACGATAAAGGCTCAGGCCGTCCGCCTTATATACAAGGCCAAGGACGGAGAGGAATATATATTTAATCTCATAGATACGCCGGGACATGTGGACTTCAACTACGAGGTTTCCAGAAGCCTTGCGGCCTGCGAGGGTGCAGTGCTTGTCGTTGATGCCGCCCAGGGAATAGAGGCACAGACATTGGCAAACGTATATCTTGCCATAGACAACAACCTCGAAGTTATGCCGGTAATAAACAAAATAGACCTGCCAAGCGCCAATCCCCAGCTTGTTATAAAGGATATTGAGGATGTAATAGGCATTCCTGCCGAGGATGCGCCGCTTATATCGGCCAAAAACGGCATAAACATTGATGCAGTGCTTGAAAAAATAGTTACAGACATACCTGCACCCACCGGAGATGAGGATGCGCCGCTTAAGGCTCTTATATTCGACTCCATATACGACCAGTACAAGGGCGTTATCGTTATAATGCGAGTGTTTGACGGCTCCGTAAGGAAGGGCACCAAGGTAAGAATGATGGCCACCGGCAAGGAATTTGACGTTGTGGAGGTTGGATTTTTCGGCGCCGGAAGGCTTATTCCATGCGATGAGCTGAAAGCCGGCGATGTTGGCTACCTCACAGCTAGCATTAAAAACGTATCGGACACCCGTGTGGGCGACACAGTGACGAATGCCGAAAGCCCCACTCCCGAGGCGCTTCCCGGCTACAAAAAAGTTAATCCTATGGTTTACTGCGGAGTTTTCCCGGCTGATGCGGCCAAGTACACCGATCTGAGGGATGCTCTGGAGAAGCTTCAGCTCAACGATGCTTCGCTTTTCTTCGAGCCCGAAACATCTGTGGCGCTTGGATTCGGATTCCGCTGCGGATTTTTGGGACTGCTTCATCTTGAAATAATACAGGAAAGACTTGAGAGGGAATTTAACCTTGATTTAGTTACCACCGCACCCAGCGTTATTTACAAAATTTACCTGACAGACGGAACTGTTATGGAGCTTTCAAACCCCAGCAATATGCCCGATCCCGCCAGAATAGAAAAAATGGAGGAGCCCATTGTAAATGCGGAAATAATACTTCCCAAGGACTATGTAGGCCCCATCATGGAGCTTTGCCAGCAAAGGCGAGGCGAATATATAAGCATGGAGTATATGGATGAAAACCGAGTAACCCTTGTATACCACATGCCGCTGAACGAAATAATATACGACTTTTTCGACGTGCTGAAATCCAGGAGCAGGGGCTATGCTTCATTTGACTACAGCCTCATCGGCTATCAGGAGGCCAGCCTTACAAAGCTTGACATTCTTGTAAACAGGGAGGTTGTCGATGCCTTGAGCTTCATTGTCCACTCATCGGTTGCCGTTGAAAGAGGCCGAAAGATATGCGAAAAGCTTAAGAAAGAGATACCCAGGCAACTCTTTGAAATTCCTATTCAGGCGGCCATCGGCTCCAAGATTGTTGCCAGAGAGACCGTCAGCGCCATGCGTAAGGATGTCCTTGCCAAGTGCTACGGCGGCGACATTACCCGAAAGAGAAAGCTTCTCGAAAAGCAGAAGGAAGGCAAGAAGCGCATGAGGCAGATAGGAAATGTCGTTGTGCCCCAGTCGGCGTTTATGTCGGTACTGAAGCTGGAGGAGGAATAACGGATAATAGGGATACAATTCAGGTGTTTGAGCAGGTTACATTTTGCAACCAATTGAAATTTGGCTCTTACTAAGGGATTTTTATTGAATGTGGGAAAGCGTAAATTTTAAGGCAGTGTGATTAGTCATGCTGCCTTTTTGCGGCAAAGCCGCTAAGCTGAAATCCTGGAGGCTTTCAGCTTATTACGGAGGTAACCGAAAAAGTTCCAGCAGAAACTTTTTCGGTTATAATGACTAACATTTAAATATTGACGTCTTCGGAAGTGAATTCCTCAGACGATTTATGTAAACCAATCTTGTTATCTTAAACAACTATTTCTGATTTGTATGCAATGGATTATTGCCAATTGAAGCAGAAATCACTACTAGGGTTTAATTCCAGTAGCGTAAGTACCTAAAAGTTGTCCAATGAAATTGAAAAGTTTTATCAGGAATTTTTGCTTAAAGTTATGCTTCAAACTCCGGCAAGAATCCTTGACATTTATATTCTCGCACGTTAATATAAGGGTAACAAAAGAAACAACTTTGGTTGTTCCGTCACAGTTGAGTTATTTTCATTTAACCGTCACGGTGCAAGCGTGGCGGTTATTATTTTTATTAAGGTGTGGACAAATAGCGCATATCGTGATATAATAAATAATATGAGAAAAGTAA
>JAJQDF010000279.1 GCA_021202325.1 Clostridiales bacterium
CCGTAGGGTGACGGCTTAACATAGCTTCTTGAAACATACTGCGCCACCGGGGTAAGCACTCTCTTTTCGGCAGCAAAGCATTTTGTATGGTTTATCATATATGAAATTTCGCTGAGCGTCAGCCCTATCTCGCACATATATCCCTCAAAGGGACTTTTGCCAAGGTCGGCCTTAAGGGCGGCATTTATTTCGGTTTCATGCTCCTTAATTGCGGCCTTAAGCCTTTTGAGCGCCTTTATTCTAAAATCCGTATCCAGTGTTTTGCCGCTGTCAAAAAAATTTCTCTGTTTATCTATAATTCTCTCTATTTCTTCTTGTCTCATATTCATCTCTCCATAACTCTGTAATAGAACTGCTCCAGTTCCTTGGCATCCATAAGCTTGGGCACAGGATAAAGGGGATTTCCCTCCTTATCGGCATATTTTGCAAGGCGGGGTATATCCTTTTCTTTTATTTCCTTAATGGTGTCGGGTATATCAAGCCGCTTTTTCATATCCTTTACAGCTGCAATAAACTTATTTGCTCCGTCCCTGTCGCTTTCATTATAATCCGAAATTCCTATGGCAACAGCCAGTTCATGAAGCTTCCTATGGGCGCTCTCTCCGTAGGATTCAAGCACAAAGGGCAGAAGGACTGCATTTGCAAGACCGTGGGGCACATTGTATCGTCCGCCAAGTGAATGCGCCACAGCATGAACATATCCCACATAGGACTTTGAGAATGCACAGCCGGCAAGATATGCGGCATGGAGCATATTTCTTCTAGCATCCATATTGTCGCCGTTTTCGCAGGCCTCGAATATATTATCAAAAACAAGCTGAACCGCTTCAATGGCATCGGCTCTTGTTTCTTTTATTGTAGAACGTCCGATGTATGCCTCTACGGCATGGGTAAGGGCATCCATTCCGGTTGTGGCCGTAACGCTCCTCGGTAAAGTTCTCGTTACCTCCGGATCCAAGACCGCATATTTAGGTATGAGCGGGAAATCGTTTATGGGATATTTATGCCTTGTCTTGCTGTCGGTAATTACTGCGGCAAGGGTAGTTTCACTGCCGGTTCCTGCCGTTGTGGGTATAGCCACAAGGAGGGGAAGCTTTTTATGGATTTTCAGTATTCCCTTCATCTGAGCAAGGCTCTGCTTAGGCTTGGCTATTCTTGCTCCGACGGCCTTTGCGCAGTCCATTGATGAGCCGCCTCCAAAGCCTATTATTGCCTGACAGCCTCTTTTTATATACAGCTTTCTTGCTTCCTCAACATTGTCCGTTGTCGGATTGGCCACCGTCTTGTCGTATACGGCGCATTTTATTCCGGCGGCTGCAAGATTTTTCTCCAAATGCTTTGTTATTCCCAAATCCCTTATGCTTTTATCCGTTACCAAAAGCACTCTGCTTATTCCTTTTTTCCTAAAAAGCGCCGGCAGGTCATCGGTGCTGTGAAGCAGAGCCGGATCTCTATAGGGCAGAACCGGAAGCGCTATTCTAAACACGGTTTGATATGTGCGGCAGTAAGCCTTTTTAATACAATTCATTTTTGTTCTCCTTTTTCTTAACAGAAATTTTTCAGATTATTTGAAATCATGATTAAAGCCTTATAAAATATTGCTCTTTCCTCATCGGTAATACCTTCGCCGCCCCTATTGACAGCATTTTCAATCATGCCTCTCATAATATCGGCCGATTTTTTGCCTTTTTCGGTTAAATATATCTTTGAGCGGTAGCGCCTTTTGCCTTCGGAATCCTCAAAATAGGCAAGCCCGGCCTCTTCCAGTTCTCCGACCGCCCTAGACACAGCGGCCTTATCCTCGGTGCAAAGGGACGACAGCTCCGCAGAAGTCAGCCCCTCTTTGTTTTGTCTTAGCATATACAGGCACATAACTTGGGTGCCCTTAAGCCCCAACTCTGTCATTTCAAAGCTTTTTATTTTTTGTATGCTTCTGTATATACTGTTTATATGCGTAACAATCATTTCAAATCTTTCGAATGTTTCCTCCATAGTCACACTCCTAACTAATTAAAGAATATCACTCAAATGTTGATATGTCAACATCTCGGTGTTTAAAGAGCTGTATGTATACCGATATATATCTTCTCAATAAATACGTTGTTTTCTTTGACATGCAATATTATCTATAATACAATAAATAATTATATTAGGATAAGAGAGGTAATGAATAAATGGAACATGAATATATAATTGCCCATGCTGATAAATCTGTGCTTAAGATTTCCGGTCTCGAAGTAAAGGGCCTCAACACTAAACAGCTTGAGCAGATACTTGCTGATAAGCTTCATACTTTTGTAAGAGTTATAGGCGTAACCGGCGAAAACATAGAAATGGACGTCTATGACATCGAGCCCGACCAGGTTAGAAAAAACGAGCAGGGACTTATCGAAAGCATAGTGCTTACAGAAGGAATCACAGTTACAGACCTTACAAAAATAACATGCAGCGACAAAATAGTAGAGGTAGACTACGACTCTATACCGGCTGAGCCCATTTCAGACTGCAAACGTGAAAGGTGGATGAAGCGTCAATGAAATCGGTTTACATTCTGCCCACAGGAGACGAAATAAAAAGCGGAATCGTTCTTGACCTCGATGCTCCCGAAATCATAGGCCAGATTGTAAAGGCTTATCCTGAGGCCGAGGTTACCCGCCTTTGCCCTCTTCTCGACATTGAGGATACCATATTTGAGAAGATAAAGGAAGTTGCCGAAGTCCATAGCCCCAGCCTCATCATACTTATCGGAGGAAGCGGCGGCGGACATCGTTTCAGCAAAACTCTCGGCAAGGACTTTACCCACTCAGCTCTGGAGCGCTATCTTGACGAATTTGCTTCCCATGAAATTTACGGCAAAAATGGCCATATGTGGAGTAAACTTGTGTGCGGTAAAAAAGGTGAAACCCTTATTATCAACGTTCCCGGCCCATATGTAGAGGCTAAGGCCGCCTGCGAGGCATTTCTTAATTCCTATACAGCCGGAAAGGCAATTGATGAAATAAGTCTTGATATGGCAAACGCTGTTTTGGCGCAGTATCCTGTTGGAGCCGCAGAAACTGTTCAAGCAAAAAAATAATAGTGCAAAAATAAGAGGCAGATAGTCCGATTTCCAGGCTTCTGCCTCTTTTTAGTTGAATTGTATTTGAATTTTATTTTTCACCTAGGTCGAAACGTTCATAGCTAAGAGCAGATATATCAGCAGCCGGTTTTTCATCATTTGCAAGCTGAGCCATTACATATCCCGTGGCTGGACCAGTGCAAAAACCATGTCCTGAACAGCCTATATTTATAATAAGTCCCGGTACTTCCTCAACATTCCCAATTATCGCAACGCCATCAGAGCACATGTCGGTCAATCCTGCCCATGTTCGTACTACTTTTAAGTCCTTAAGCACCGGTAAATCTGTGCCTAAATGCGAGCATACTGTCGAAACGTATCCGGCAATTGTTAGCTCTTCCTTAATATGAGCCATGAAACTCTCTTTACCTGAGTTATCGCCGAAAACAAATGAACCATGTTTAGTCTGATGTCCGTAAAATCCGCTCATTCCGCCTATCATATGTCTAAATAAGGGACGAACCGGCTCTGTTATTATTACCTCTATTAGCCTCTTTCTTATGGGAACATCCAAACCTACGGTATTTAAAAGCTCTCTACCGTAGTATCCGGCCGATACAATTATTTTACCGCCTTCGTAAACGTCCCCTTTTTCTGTAACTGCCTGTCTTGCCTGGCCTTTGTAAAGATTAAGCTTAACAACCTTCTCTCCAGTTATAAACTGTACCCCAAGCTCCCTAGCTCTTATATAAAAGGCCAATGTTGACTTCAGCGGATCTGCTATTCCGTCCATAGGTGTCCAGCCTGCTACAGTAACGTGGTCAGAAACATATTTACATCTATCCTTTATGGCATCGCCCTCAAGAAGCTCCATATCAATGCCAAATTTAGCTGCATCCACAACTCTTTTGGCAATACCCTTTTTATGCTCCTCATTATATCCGCATACCATATAGCCGCAGCGGTCATATTCACAGTCTATTCCTAATTCTTCTTTCACATAGGGCCATATATTATTCACAGCATAAAGTGCCAATGGTATCTCCCTCGGATCTCTTCCGGATATTCTTACTCCGCCGCCGTTTCTGCTGGATCCGCCATTTCCAATCATTTCTTTTTCAAGAACTATTACCTTGAGTCCCTTTTTAGCCGCATAATAAGCTGCAGAATTACCCGATATACCAGCTCCAATTATAATTACGTCTGCAACATATTTACTCATCAGAGCTCACCTCGTTTCCAAGTACTCGCAGATCAGTCGGCCTCATGGGCGCTCTTGCCGTAACATCATCAAGCTCAAGAGGTGATATTCCAAGCTCCTTGGCTATAATCCCCTTAACATGTTTTGAGCATGTCTGTCCTTGACACAGTCCCATTCCTGCCCTTGTAAATCTTTTAATCTCCGTCATTGTCCAAAGTCCTAAATGAACAGCCTGTCTAATTTCGCCCTTCGTTATTTCTTCACATCTGCATATTATAAGGTTGTCATCATCTTGAGGCGCAAATTCTCCTATATCCGCTGAGCGGTTCATATATTTACTCATATTAAAGCGCCTCCTTTGCCTTATAAAAACGTGCTCTCATGGCCATGTCAAGCGGAACTCTCATAGTAAGAAGAGCCGTATGGTCGAAAGCCGGGCTTTCTTTAACATTCACGACCTCAGCCTCACACAGAGGACTACCGCTTCTTGAAAGAGCGATACCTATATCACCCTTTTCCGGTCTCGGTATGAACTCATAGGGAAGAGTTATATCGCAATAGCCTTCATCCTCGTTTTCGAATACCAAAAATATAGCTTGTCCAGGACAGGCTGCCACACACATGCCGCAGCCTCTGCATACGTTTCTGTCATTGACTGAAGGAAGACTTGTAATGTCGCTTCCAACGTCAATACATCCAAACCTGCAGGCATCCTGACAGGGGTTACATGGAATGTTCTGGGTACACTCTATTACTGGATGAAGTCCAACTCCCCTCTTTACTCCAGGAAAATGCTCGATTTCATCATCAGCTATATATCTCTTCTCAAAAAGAGTCTGCGAAAGCTCAATACCTTCATCGGTTTTTGTTATGTCTGTTCTGCCCTTGTTTTCATGGCTGAAAAGACCTTTTCTTAATTTATTTTTAGAGCATTCAAGCTCGCCGTACTTTTCTTCAAATTCTTCCTCAGATATGTAGTTCTTCCTTTCGGCATGCGGCTAAAGCGGCAATTCTTCCGCTTATCATAGCAGAGGAAGCCTCCTCTATGCCGGCCACATCTCCAGCGGCATAAATTCCATTGACAGAGGTTGCTCCGTATTTATCAACCTTAGGAACCGCTCCGCCCTTATCGACCATTTCACAGCCTGCCATTGCTGCAAGCTTGCTCATTGGAGTAAGTCCAACGGCTATACATATTGTATCAACATCGAGGTGCTTTTCTGTTCCTGGGATAGGATTAAATTTAGAATCTACTTCAGATATAACAGCGCCAGTAACTCTGTCTGTTCCCTCTGCTCTTATAACAGTATGTGACATATAAAAAGGAACTCCGGTTCTTGCAACCTTTGATGCATGAACACCATATCCGCCAACTCTTGGTGCCGCATCAATAACAGCCTCCACTTTGCATCCTGCCTGAAGCAGCTGAAAGCTGACTACAAGACCTACGTTTCCGCTTCCTACCATAAGTATTTTCTCTCCGGGCTGTACCCCATAGAGATTCATCATAGTCTGGGCAGCTCCGGCACCTATAACTCCCGGAAGCGTCCATCCCTCAAAAGGAATAAAATTCTCATTGGCTCCGGCGGCGATTATTATGTTCTCAGCTGAATAATTGCTGACATGGTCGCCCTCTATTATAGTAAGCTTATTCATAGGGAAATAAATTCCGGCCACAACTGAGTTTAAATGAACCTCTACGCCAAGATTCTGAGCTTCCTCAAGAAGCTCTTGTCCAATATTAAAGCCTCTTATTTTAGCCTTATGCTCTTTTGCGCCAAAAAATTTATGTATCTGCTTAAAAAGCTGTCCGCCCGGTCTGGAGTTCTCATCAAATATAACTACCTTTTCCATACCGTTCTTTTTGGCCTCGATTGCCGCCGAAAGACCTGCCGGCCCGGCACCTATTACGGCTAAATCATACCTCTTCATTATTCTGCCTCCTTTGCTCCCTTGCCGTACTGTGTTTTCACGTCCATTCCTGCTTCAAGAGGAGTAACACAAGTCCTTATGTTTTGTCTTCCGTTTACAATCATTACACAGTCCGTACAGCGGCCTATAGCGCAGAATACCCCTCGAGGCATGCCAAGCTTTTGAGTATATCTATGTACCATAACTCCATTTGCCTTTAAAGCAACAGCTATCGGCTCTCCTTCATAGCCCTCCATTTCTTTACCGTCAAAATAAAACTTTACTTTCTCGCCCTTATTGAATTCACCTAAAATAGGATGCTCAGTAATTCTCATTTCGATCTCCCCAGTCGGCCTAAATGTCTTTATA
>JAJQDF010000086.1 GCA_021202325.1 Clostridiales bacterium
CAATATTTGAAATTTGACACTAAAAAGATTATTGATGTGAATTAGATTTAAAAGAAACTCTAATATATAGCCTTAAAAATGGGAGGTTCACCAATTCCGATAATGGAATTGATGAGCCTCCTTTCCCCTTATATTTGACTGTATGTGAGCTTATTCCTCAATCTCCGCAAGCAGGTCATCGGCAGTGATTTCGTTCTGGAGCAGTCCCTGCTCATTGAGCCATGCAATGTTTTCTTCCCAGCTTTCTCTGTCAATCGTCAGGAAATCCTGTTCGTCGCTGTACATAAGCGGCAGAAGTATATCCATACTTGCCTGTTCGACTTCGGCATTGAGAGGGTAGTTGGCCTCGTCCTGATTACTCAGAAGTATGTCAAGGGCGGCCTGGGGATCGGCTTTAACATCCTCAAAGGCTCTCTTTGAAGCTCTGATGAAGGCGGCCAGCTTGTCGGATTCTTCCTCAACCTGTGTTTCGCCGGTTATAAGTACAAGCTCCTCATAGTCCGGAACTCCGCCGTCTGTCAGGTCGAAATATGTTACATCGTAGCCTGACTGGAGAAGGGTGGGGTACTCGTGGTTGATGTAGCCTCCGGCTATGGCATCGACATTTCCCGTGATAAGGGCGGTGTTCAGATCAAAGCCTACGTCCATCATTGTTGTATCTTCGTATGTGAGGCCGACATACTCCATCATTGCCTTTACGAAAATTTCGTTGTCGGTTGTTCCGGGATAGCCTATTACCTTTCCGGCCAGATCGGCAGGGCCGTTTATGCCGCTGTCTGTCATTGATATTATTATATTGAGCGGATGCTGAACAACCGTGCCGAGCACCTTAACCGGTATATCCTGATTGGCTGCAACCGAAACAATGTTGGGCTGATAGTAAAGTCCGGCATCGGCTTTACCTGCTGCTGTCAGTGATATGGCGTCATTGGTGTTTGACGGGAACTGAACATTTACGTTGAGGCCTTCCTCGGCATAGTAGCCCTTTTTAATGCCCACATATATGAATGAGTGAACGGCATTGGGATACCAGTCAAGAACTATGTCGAAATCCTCCAGCTCGCCGGCTGTTTCTTCGCTTACATCTTCCGCACTGTCAGCAGAAGAAGATGATGATGAGCAGGCTGCTAGTGAAAATATCATTATACCTGCCAAAATTACTGATAAAAATTTTTTCATTATATTATCCTCCGTTGTTAATTCTTCATTACGCCGAGCATTGCTGCAAAAAGCGCTGTTTTTTCCTTTATTGACGGTATGTAAACCTTTTCCTCGGTTGTATGAATGCCGTATTGTATGGGGCCAAGACCGTCAACGGCAGGCACACCGAAATAGCAGAACCAGTTGGCATCGGTGGCCGTTGGCTCAAAGGCCTCTTCTACGCCTATGCCGAGCATTTCTCCGGCTTTAATGGCTATTTTACATATCTCACTGCTTTTTTCGGTTCTCTCAAGGGAAGGGAAAAGCGTGTGATATTCCACAGTTGTTTTGCATACAGGATCCTCGTTATGCTCTGCAAGGGAGCGGATATTTGCCTCTATTTCGGGGAAAGTATCGTTTGTAGGTATGCCGGCAATGCAAAATTCCATATGGGCATCCCCTGCAACTACTCCGTTGGGACGGCCACCGGAAATAGGTGCTACGTTGTAATAAATCTGCCTGTCATAGTCGTTGAAGCTGTAGTATTTAAGTATTTTGTGGGCAAGCTCCTTTATAGCGCTGTGTCCATCCAAATAGGCGCCTCCGGCATGGGCTTCAACACCGGTTATATCCAATGCGCCAAGAATAACGCCCCGTCTTTCGGTGACGATTCCGTAGCCCTTTTCGGTTTCAACGGCGCCCTCGAATACAAAGGCGCATTCGGCACCCTTGGCTTCCTGCTCAAAGACTATACTGCTTGTGGGCGAGCCTATTTCCTCGTCGCAGCTGTATATCATTACTATTTCTTTGTTGGGCAGAAGTCCAAGCTCCGAAGCAATCTTTACAGCATAGGCAGAAACGGCGAAGCCGGCCTTGCAGTCGCCCACACCTAAACCGTGGAGCCAGTTGTCATCGTCTATGAACGGCGGATTTTTCTCGGTAAAGCCCTTAGGGAATACTGTGTCCATATGGCTGTTTATAACAATCTTTCCGTTGGGATTTTCGGGAACAATTCTTGCAATGATATGGGCGCCTGTGCCCTCGAAAAATGTCTCCTTTATCTCAATGTCGTCTATGGTGGAAAGCACCTTTTCGGCAATATCGACAACTTTTCGGTTGCCCTCAACATCCTTGGATTCGCAGTCTATACGGGCGAATGTCTTAAGAAGCTCAACCTGCTCGTCCAGGCA
This sequence comes from Clostridiales bacterium, assembly GCA_021202325.1. Taxonomy (GTDB): domain Bacteria; phylum Bacillota; class Clostridia; order Lachnospirales; family Anaerotignaceae; genus Metalachnospira. Next base: position 2,331 of record JAJQDF010000086.1, read on the forward strand.
GGCGTCGGCCTTTTCCCTTATTTTCGATATATCCATTTTATCCTCCCTTTCTAAAAATAAAAGAAGCGTTCCCTTTTGGAAACGCTTTAAGTTCATGGTTCACTTTCCTACGTTGGCATTATCCAAATCAGGTGTTAATATCAAATACAACCGCATCCGATATTTAAGGGTTAGGCCAAAGCCCTCTCAGCTGTTGAATGTGGTTTTTGCATTCATAGCACCCCCAGTGAGTATTAAGTTAACTAAAGTGTATACTTCAATAGAATGTTTGTCAAGCCTAAATGCCCTAACTTTAGGCATTTTCAATGGATAGGATTGACAAAAACGATAAATATATGTATTATCGGAACTAACACTAAAGGGGCTATTTATTCAGAAGGAGAGGATTTTGTGAAGGAGAGAGAAACATTCGGTTCCCGGCTGGGATTTTTGCTTATATCGGCAGGATGCGCCATAGGACTGGGAAACGTGTGGAGATTTCCGTATATTGTGGGAGAGTACGGCGGAGCGGCTTTTGTGCTTGTATATTTGTTTTTCCTCGTAATATTGGGACTGCCCATAATAGCAATGGAATTTGCTGTAGGCAGAGCCAGCAGGAGAAGCATAACCTGTTCGTTTAACGTCCTAGAGCCTAAGGGCTCAAAGTGGCATATTTACGGCTGGTTCGGCATGATAGGAAACTATATACTGATGATGTTTTACACAACGGTGGCCGGATGGCTTATAATTTATTTTATAAGAATGGCCAAGGGTGATTTTGTAGGACTGAATTCGACTCAGGTGGCTGAGAAATTCGGTGCGCTGACATCAAATGCAGGATTGTAGACTGTGTTTATGGCGCTTGTTGTGATGCTTGGAATGGCAGTCTGCATAAAGGGACTTAAGGATGGCGTTGAAAAGGTAAATAAATTCATGATGGTGTGCCTTTTAGGCATACTGGTTGTGCTGGTCTTTCGTTCGGTAACACTGCCCGGAGCACAGGCAGGACTGAAATTTTATCTTAAGCCTGATTTCAATAATTTTATGTATAACTCAGAGGGAGAATTCATACTCGGCGAGGCAATATTTGCGGCCATGGGACAAGCTTTCTTTACGCTGAGCCTCGGTATAGGATGCATAGCTATATTCGGCAGCTATATCGGCAAGGAACGCCGCCTCATGGGTGAGGCCATTAATGTAACCGTACTTGATACGGCAGTGGCCTTTGTGGCAGGGCTTATTATTTTCCCGGCGGCATTCGCCTTCGGCGTTGAGCCGGATTCGGGGCCGAACCTCATATTTATAACACTGCCCAACGTATTCAACGCCATGCCCGGCGGCAGACTTTGGGGAGCGATGTTTTTCATATTTATGTCCTTTGCGGCCATGTCAACGGTCATAGCCGTATTTGAAAACATAATATCCTGCTGTATGGACAAATGGAACTGGGACAGAAAAAAGGCGGTAAAGGTAAACCTTGTGCTTATATTTGTGCTGAGCCTGCCCTGTCTTTTGGGATTCAATGTGCTTTCCGGAGTCAAAATACTCGGCGAAGACATAATGGGCTTTGAGGACTTTTTGCTGAGCAACAACCTGCTTCCGGTGGGAAGCCTTGTTTATCTGCTGTTTTGCGTATCGGATAAGGGCTGGGGCTATGATAATTTTATTGCGGAGATAGATTCCGGTGAAGGAATAAGGTTCCCCTCGAAGCTGAAATTTTATTTTAAATGGATACTGCCCTTTATAGTACTGTTCATTTTTGCGGTGGGATATAATCAGAAATTCGGCTGGATATGAGAAATTGAAAATTGCTATATGGGGTTGAACAGAGAAATGGGGCATTATACAGATTGGAAGTATTATGCGACAATGTTCAATTCTGATGAAATAGACGAGGCATCGCCAAAACGATGCCTCATAAGTTTGTAATGTACTTACAGTTTATATAACGTAATTTTCTCCCAGTTTTCCGGGAAGCCCATTTTCTTTAGCAGTTCTGATTGTGTTATTCCCTGCTGGTTTTTCGAGTGATTATTTAATAATCTTGACAGCCGGTGCTTAAATTCTAGAAAGTCTTCTTTTGGCAATAGATACTTTAATGTAATGGTTACGGCAAATAAGTCGTGCTTTCCGTAAATGTATTGATTGCCGCTTTTAGGAATCTGCAGCTTATTATGTATAGGAAAATCGGGGATACTTTCTACATTTCTGTAAGAAAACAGCCGTTCTCCATGGGCGCAGACGTTACGAAAACGTACAAGATAACGCAAAACTTGTTTTAACTGGCTTTCGTTTATGCCTTGAAAATTGCTGCTGATTTTAAACTGTATGTCTTGTGGAAGCACCGAATACATAACTGAAATATTTCCAAAAGTCAATGCATTTTTTAAAATCCAAAGAGGGATATTACCATGGACAGACCGTGCGTGATTGATATAATGATAGTCTTTATTGTGTGCGACATACTTTGCCAGTACATGGTCAACCAACTTATCGATGTCTTCTATGTTTTTTCTGCCGGAATAATTATAATTTTGTTTGTTCAGATATGCATTCTGAGATTCTCCGTATTTTTCACAAAATGCATATGACAGCAGTGATTTAATGTGATTTTCTACACGCAAGATGTAATTCAAAAATAGCTCTCTGAGCATACGATCAAATTCATACAACGCAACAATGTCTTCAAGACGAGTACCATCTCTGTATTTTTTTGTTGTAGGATTCTTAAATAAATCTTTATATCCGCTGATTAACGAATAATAACTTATTCTTTTTAATACATCTTCTGCATAGTTACGATCTGCTATCAGCAGACATTTTTCGTTTATTAGCTTGTCTATCTGCTGCTCATATGTCAAGAAGCATTTTGCCATAAAGTCACCGCCTAACCACAAAAAAGAGGAGTCCCCACAGGTCCTCCTCCGGTCACAGGCCTCACAGGTATCTGCAACGCATTCACTGGCTTTATGATACTTGAATTTATTAGGAAAGTCAAGAGATCTGCCAGATATTTTTATTATATGCAAAGGTTATATATTTATACATAGTGCGGATATAAAAAGCAAATTTTGAGTGACAGGCATGTTGCACCATGGGTAAAAAATGTTTATAATGCCTATATAGGAGGACGCCATGTACAGCAAAGCGATAGATACCATTAAAAAATATAATATGCTCCAAAGGGGCGACAGCATAGTTGCAGGGCTCAGCGGCGGTGCGGATTCATGCGCCCTAGTTCATGTTTTGGCCGGAATCAGGGAAAAATTCGGTATTGATGTTGCGGCGGTGCATATAAACCATGGAATCCGCGGAAGCGAGGCAGACGCCGACGAGAAGTTTGCCAAGGCTTTCTGCGAGGGGCTTGGCGTAAAGTTCATTGTCTATCACTGTGATGTGCCGGCGGAGGCCGTAAGGCGAGGTCTTGGCGAGGAAGAAACCGGCAGGCTCATAAGATACGAAAAGTTCAGGGAAACGGCTGAAATGCTCGGCGCAAATAAAATAGCCGTTGCCCATAATCTCAACGACAGGACGGAAACATTTCTGATGAACCTATGCAGGGGCGCCGGAATGAAGGGACTTTCGGGCATACCGGCCGTCAGCGGAAATATAATAAGACCGCTCATAGAATGCTCCAGAGAGTCGATAGAAAAATACTGTGCCGAAAATTCCATTGACTTCCGCACAGACAGCACAAACCTGCAGAATGAGTATACAAGAAATAAAATAAGAAATGTGCTTATCCCTTGGCTTAAGGAAAATATAAATCCGGCGGCTGACATGAATATAGCTTCGGCGGCGGAACTGCTGAGGGAGGACGAAGCATTCCTGGAGGATATTGCAGAGGACGTTTTGAGCCGGGCAACAGTAGAAAAGCATGACGATTTTACGGCGCTGGACTGCGATGTGCTTCTGAAAGAAAAGCCGGTTGTTGTAAGGCGTGTGCTCCGCAAAGCCCTAAGGGGGCTGAGGCCGGATTTGAAGGACTTCAGCAGGGTTCATATTGAAAATACGGAGAAAATATTGCATGGCGAGACCGGCAGAAAAATAAACCTTCCGGATGGAGTCACTGCACAGAAAAGCTATGGCAGGCTGGAGCTTTCGAGAAGAAGAGACATAGCAAAGGCCTACAGCTACGATATTAATAT
>JAJQDF010000036.1 GCA_021202325.1 Clostridiales bacterium
ATTCAGATTATCATGTTCATACTAAATTTTCTACGGACTCATCAGCTGAAATGACTGATATGATCGATAAGGCTGTTTCCCTTGGCTTAAGTGAAATTATGTTCACTGACCATATGGATATAGACTTCCCGGATAAAAATATGCCCTTTTCGCTTTACTATCCTGATTATTCGGAAGCCATAAACCTTAACAAGGTTATTTATATGAAAAAGATTAATGTATTCATAGGCGTTGAAATGGGACTTCAAAAGCATATCGTTCGTGATGCAAGAATGTTTACAGAGTTCAATCCCTTTGATTTTGTCATAGGCTCAACCCATGTAGTAGACGGCATAGATGTTTCTTATCCTGAGTTTTTCGAAGGCAAAACCAAAAAAGAAGCATATACACAATATTTTGAAAGTGTTCTTGAAAATGCCAAGTTTCATGACTGCTATAATGTTTACGGCCATTTGGACTATATAAACAGATATGCACCCTATGATGACAACAGTCTTGAATATATCGATTACAGAGAAATAATTGATGAAATACTTAAGGTTCTTGTTGATAAAGGAAAAGGCTTGGATGTAAATACATCGGGATACAGATACGGCATAGTCCGTCCCTATCCTCAGCTTGATATTTTAAAACGATTCAAGGAACTGGGCGGAGAAATAATAACTGTCGGCTCCGATGCCCATCGGCCGGAAGACATTGCAGATCATTTTGATAATGCCTATGAAATTATAAGGGCTGCAGGATTTAAAGCCATAGCTTCATTCAGAAATAAAAAAGCAAGCTTTGTAGATTTAAAATAAGGAGATAAAATATGCATATCGGTTCACACGTTTCAATAGCCGGAGGCCTTTTGGGAGCGGCTCAGGAAGCTTATTCCTATAACGCCAATACATTTATGGTCTATACCGGAGCACCCCAAAACACCGTAAGAAAGCCATTGGATGACTTAAAGATTGATGAAGGAAAAGAGTTCATGAAGGAGCATGGAATAGAAGATATAGTCGTTCATGCGCCCTATATCATTAATCTGGCCTCATATAAAGAAAATACTTATACTTTGGCTAAAGAATTTTTAGCAAAGGAAATAGAAAGATCCTCTGCCTTCGGCTCAAAATACATTGTTCTCCATCCCGGAGCATATACCGATAAAACGGCGGAGTACGGAATAGAAAGAATAGCTGAAGGCCTCAATACGGTTATAAATGCCGGAATCCCGGATATAACCATATGTCTTGAAACCATGGCCGGCAAAGGCAGTGAGATAGGAAGAAGCTTTGAAGAGCTGAAAGCAATAATAGATCTGGTTGATAAAAAAGAATATATAGGTATATGCTTTGACACTTGCCATACCCACGACAGCGGATATGATATTATAAATAATTTTGACGGCGTAATAAGTGATTTTAACAGAATTATTGGTTTGGACAGGCTTAAGGTTTTCCATATAAACGGCTCTCTGAATACCTGCGGCGCAAAAAAGGACCGCCATGCCAACATAGGCGCAGATGAAACAAATCCTAAGGGAAAAGACTGCATAGGCTTTGAAGCTATAAACTATATTGTTCACCACGAAAAAACACATGGACACCCTTTTATACTGGAAACGCCGTGGATTAGCAAGACAGAAAATCTTTACAAACAGGAAATAGCCAGACTGAGAGGTGAAATCATATGAAAACAGCCGTAATAACAGGTTCATCCAGAGGAATTGGTAAAGCCATAGCCGAAGAATTTGCAAAAAACGGCTACTATGTAGTTATTAACGCCTCGAAATCAGCCGATGAGTTAAATGAAACACTAAATGAATTCAAAGCAAAGGGCTACAGCTGTGAAGCTGTGCTTGCAGATGTCTCCGACTACAGTCAATGTGAAAATCTATTTAAATCGGATGCAGATGTTCTTGTAAATAACGCAGGAATATCTCATATCGGCCTTTTCAGCGATATGTCCCCTTCCTATTGGAAAAGACTGATTGAAGTAAATCTCAATTCTGTTTTTAACTGCACACATATCGCTCTTAAGTCTATGCTTAAAAAGCATTGCGGAAGCATTATTAATATTTCCTCTGTTTGGGGAGATAAGGGTGCATCCTGTGAAGCTGTCTACTCTGCCTCCAAAGGCGGAATTAATGCCTTCACAAAGGCTATGGCAAAGGAAATGGGACTTAGCGGTATAAGAGTCAATGCCATAAGCTGCGGCGTTATAGACACTAAAATGAACGCCTGCTTTGATGAGGAAGAAAGAAGCGCCCTTAAGGACGAAATTTCCCTTGCTCGATTTGGTACTCCCAAAGAAGTCGCCAAATTGGCTGTATTTTTGGCAAACGACAATACATCCGGATATATAAACGGCCAAGTCATAACAATAGACGGCGGAATGTATTAAACAAAAACGGCAAGTCTGCACATTTTTTAAGTACAGCCTTGCCGTTAATTTTATATTCTTTCTCCAAGTTTGAGATTTGGAACTGCGTTGAGCTCCAGTCCGTCACGCCTTCCGGCGATATATTCGTAATATGCGGCTGAGCCTATCATTGCGGCGTTATCTGTGCAAAGGATAGGAGCCGGAATATTGAGTGAAAATCCGTTTTTGTCACAGGCGGCCTTCATGGCTTCTCTCAGAGTTGAGTTTGAGGCTACTCCGCCAGCCATTGCGATTTTAGTAATACCCTTTTCTTTAGCGGATTTTATTGTCTTTTTGACAAGAACATCTATAACGGAATATTGGAAAGAGGCCGCCACATCCTCCGGAACTATCTTCTGGCCAGTCATTTTCATTTTATTTACGTAGTTCAGAACTGCCGATTTAAGTCCGCTGAAACTGAAATCATAGCTGCCGTCTTCAAGGAAAACATGGGGAAACTGTATAGCGTCCTTATTTCCGTTCCTGGCGGCCTTCTCTATTTTAGGTCCGCCGGGATAGCCCATGCCGATTACTCTGGCTACTTTGTCAAAGGCTTCGCCTGCGGCATCATCCCTTGTAGCGCCCATTATTTCAAACTTTCCGTAGTCGCTTACATACACAAGATTTGTATGTCCGCCGGAAACAACCAGCGCCATATAAGGTGGCTCAAAATTAACATTCTGAATATAATTGGCCGAAATATGCCCTTCTATATGATGAACACCTACAAGTGGCTTATCCGTGGCAAAAGCAAGAGCCTTGGCTTCAGCAAGTCCTACAAGAAGCGCGCCGACAAGTCCAGGCCCGTATGTAACGCCTATGGCATCTATATCATCAAGTGTGACATTTGCTTCTTTAAGCGCCTGTTGAATCACACTGTCGATATTTTCAATGTGCTTTCTTGATGCTATCTCAGGCACAACACCGCCGTAAAGTGTATGCAGTGCTATTTGCGATGAAATTATATTTGAAAGAACATATCTTCCGTTCTTTACTACAGAAGCCGCTGTCTCGTCGCAGGAGCTTTCTATGGCAAGTATCAATATATCCTTATTGTCTCCTCCGTTCATATTATTCCTCCGTAATTTATTCAGCAAAATTTATTCTAGTTGTCATTCTGTCATATCCGATTTTGGTATTTTCAAATATAGATTTAGCATTATCAATAAACTGTTCTGGCTCTGACATGGACGGACTTAAATGGGTAAGCCACAGCTCATTAACCTTACCCAATTTTGCAAGCTTTGCGGCCTCGGAAAAAATCATATGCTTATATTCAACCGCCTTTGCAAGCTTTTCGTTTTCTCCGTACATTCCTTCGCATACAAATAAGTCCGAGCCATTTATAAAATCAACGAGGGTATCAACCGGCCTAGTGTCTGTGCAGAATGAAATGCTTATGCCCTTTCTTTCTTCGCCAAGTACCATATCGCTTGTATATGTTTTGCCCTCATATTCAACGTTTCCGCCCTTTTGAAGCAGAGACCAAAGATTCACAGGCAAACCAAGAGTCGTTGCCTTCTCCACCGAAAATTTGCCCTTTCTGCGGAAATTATATCTATATGAAATACATCTTACTCTATGATCGCCGAGATTGGCTTTAAGCTCAAAGCCGCCAAAATCGTATATCTTTGTAAAGTCGTCTATTTCGATATACTCAAGCTTAAACGGAAGCTCGGGAAATATAATTCTCATTCCGTCCACAACCTTTTTAAGTCCGGCAGGTCCTATCAGCTTTACCGGTTCTGTTCTGCCTGAGTTTCCTATGGTAAGAAGCATTCCGGGAAGCCCTGATATATGGTCGGCATGGTAATGGGTAAAGCATATGGCATCAATGGCCTTAAAGCCCCAGCCCAGCATTTTAAGCGTTACCTGAGTTCCCTCTCCGCAGTCAGTCAGTATTAATCTTCCGTTTACTCTCAAAAGCATAGACGAGAGAAATCTTTCCGGCATGGGCATCATTCCGCCTGTGCCGAGAAGCGCTACATCTATCATTTATAAATCAATCCTTTATTTTTTCGTTTAGTATTTCCAAAGCCTTTTGGTACTGTTCGTCCGTTTCAGAAAGCGACTTATCATCACATTCTATCACATAATCAGGGGTAATTCCAACACCCTGTATGCAAACTCCGTTTGGTGTATAATATCTTTGTATTGTTATTTTAAGTCCTGAACCATCACCCAAGCTATATAGTCCTTGGACAATTCCCTTTCCATAGGTCTGAGTGCCGATTATCACTCCGATACCGCTGTCCTGCAAGGCACCGGCCAAAAGCTCAGAAGCACTGGCGCTTCCGTTGTTTACAAGTACTGCAATCGGAATATCAATGCAGTTAGAATCTGATTTAAAATCGGTTCTGTTTCCGTTTTTGTCAACGGTATATGTAATAATTCCTTCTGGCAGAAGTGTGTCGCCTATCTCAGTAACTATGTCAATCATTCCGCCGGGATTGTCCCGCAGATCAATAATGAGCCCTTTTATATTCTGTTCCATAAGCTCTGACAGTGCGTTTTTAAACTGCTCAGCTGTTATTTTTGCAAACTCTGATATTTTAATATAGCCGATATTGCCTTCTACGCTATGCTTTACATACTGGATATTTATTGCAGAGCGAGTAATATCAAATGATATTTCTCCTTCGCCGTCCCTGATAACAGTGAGGCTTACAGATGTATTGGGGCTTCCTTTTGTGAGCTGGGATACATCCATTACAGACATACTGCTTGTATCTGTTCCATCAACGTTTAATATAACATCGCCGGCTTGCAGACCTGCCATTTCAGCCGGAGAGTCTTCCAAAACATCATTAATTATACATTTTCCGCTGTCCTTGTCAACAGATATAACAATTCCTATGCCGCACATTGTACCTTGCGCTTCAGTCATAAACTCTGTCATTTGTTCTGTGCTAAGATAAACAGTGTATGGATCTCCCAATGCATTCACCATACCGGCATACATATTGTCAGCAAATACCTCATCGCTGAAATCACCGATGTAATTGCTTTCCAGCATGTTGGCAATGACAGAGGCTTTTTCGGCGGTTGTTGATAACTGAAATTCTTCTCCGTTATCTCTTTTATGTACGGTAAATACTGCCGAAGCAGCCAAAACACCGCATACCGCACCAGCCAAAAACCGCATGACATCTTTTCTATTATTCACATAACCATCTCCGCATAAACCTTATAACTAGCTTATGCGTAATTTTATTATAAATGTTTACATATTCTGAATCAATAGCTCAAAATACATTTCGCAAAAACGCCTCATATGGAAAGCTTCCAAAATGAGGCGTTTTAATTACAATATTTTTTCAAGACATACTTGATTCATGTTTTCAATTCCATTGAATACACATGGAATAATACTTACCTCGGTAAATCCAAGCTTTTTATATAGAGCCCTAGTAACGGTGTTTGATGCACCGGTATCGATTCTAAGACAGGTACATCCACATTCTCTGGCATACTGCTCATAGAATTTTAAAAATTCTGTAGCACAGCCCTTTCCCTTTGCTGTAGGCGAAACAGCCAAAGTATGCATAACCATTACCTTATCATCCGGGACTTCAATACTCCATTCAGCCTTGGCATAAATATCCAACTGCTCATGGTCTATTTTTGCGGAAGCGACTATACTGCCATCCATCTCCGCAACAAACATTGTACCCTTGTATACCGAATCTTCGGTAGTTTTCCTTGTTGGATAAATTGATCTAACCCAAATAGAAGTAGTAACTCCGCTCTCAATTTCAGTATGGATTTCGTCGTATATATCAGATATTCTATCAATATCCTCTGGTGTTGCTTTTCTGAATGTCACCTATAACACCCCCATCAAAGCTTTTTCTCAAGGCAAACAAGCGGAACATCGGGTATACCGTTAAATACGCAGGGAACAATACTAACTTCTTTATATCCAAGTTTTTTATACAGCTTTCTTGCCGGAGTATTATGTCCGTTTGTATCCATTCTCAAATATTCACAGCCATTCTCACGGGCATACTGCTCATAATAATCCACAAAGGCTGTTCCATAGCCCTTT
>JAJQDF010000252.1 GCA_021202325.1 Clostridiales bacterium
AAGTTTTTCAACTCCTACAAGTGCATACACGTAAAACTGTGGGTTTGCTGCGGTTTTTAAATATATATTTACGCCGAAATAATAAGCGAAACCAAGGCCGAGAAGCTTTTCACAAGCGATGACTATGAGGATGAAACATTCTATGCCGTATGTACAATAAATAACCTCAATAAGGCCGAAAAGATTGAGATTTACCGTGCTACATATTCAAGCGGAACCCTTGTTTCAATATCTTCATCTGAGATTACGATGGAATCAAGCTTCGGCATGGAGCTGGAATATGAGCTGGATGACGACTGCGAGTTCACTCTGAACGGTTCGGATTCCACATACAGAGCTATAAGAAATGCCCTTGACGATTCGGATATTATCGTTACACTGGAATTTGATGACGACAATATAGTCACAAGCGTAACTGCCCAGGCAAAAACCGTAAAGGGAATACTCAAGGGCGCCGACGACAAGAGAATAATAATTGTTGACGATGATGGAGGCAGAATGTCATTTGGCCTTGACAGGAACATGGAATGCGAGTTCGACGGTGATGAGGTAACATATTCCAAGTTTAAATCCCTCTATAAGGATGCGGAAAGCGCCGTAGTGGCAGAGGTCGAGATTGACGATGACGGAAATGTAATAAGCGTAGCTGCCCAGTCAAGCTCAGACTCAGAAGGAACTGTTGTCAGCATTTCAAGCAGTTCGGTTGTTTTTGAAGACATAGCAGGAATCGAGCATGAATACAAAATTGAGCCGGCCATGGTAGGCTATCTCAACGGAGAAAAGCTGGGTTCAGTCGCCAAGGTTCTGGAATATGCCAAAGCGGACGGAGCAACCATAAAGGTTACGTTCAGCAGCAGAGGCTATGTCAACAGAATATATGTTACATTGGATGATTAAGGAGTGAGTTTGTGAGATACGAAGGAGCAGTGTACAGACCGCCCAGTGAGGCGGGAAGCCTTATTATACAGATGACAATTGGATGCGCCAGAAATACATGCCGTTTCTGCTGCATGTATAAGGCCAAAAGCTTCAGGATTCGTCCGCTTAACGATGTAGTCGAGGACCTGCAGATGGCCAGGGCATATTATAAGGATTATTTGGTTAAGAGGATTTTCCTGGCAGACGGCGATGCACTTATATGCAAAACCGAAGATCTTCTCTATGTAATGGGAGAGGCAAAGAAGCTTTTCCCCGAAAACGAGAGAATAACAATGTACGGCGCACCGAGGGATGTGCTGTTAAAGAGCAATGAGGATTTGGTTAAGCTTAGAGAGGCCGGCCTTGAAATGGTATATATCGGAGCGGAGTCCGGCGACGACGAGGTTTTGGAGTTTGTCCAGAAGAACGCCACCCATGCAGAGATAGTTGAGGCTGCCCATAAGCTTAAGGCTGCCGGAATAAAGGTTTCAGTAACGCTTATTTCAGGCCTTGGCGGAAAGAAATATTTTGAGAACCATGCAGTTAATTCGGCAAAGCTTATAAGCGAAATGAATCCGGAGTACGCCGCCATATTGACATTAATACTTGAGAGCGGCGCACCGATGTATGATGATTTAAATGCCGGAAAATTCAGCTATCTGACACCGCAGGAGGTTGCCGAGGAAATGAAGCTTTTCCTTCAGAATGTGGATTCTGAGGGAACGGTTTTCAGGTCGAACCATGCCTCCAACTATATTTCGCTGGCAGGAACGCTGAACAGGGATAAGGAGGCCATGCTTAAGCAGATTGAGCAGGCCGAAAAGAGGAACGTATATAAGCCGGAGTATTACAGAGGTCTGTAAGAGAGGGTAAGGGAAATGACGTATATTGGCTATTTGTCCGCCATAATAATATTTGTCTGCGTGTGGGCTATGTTCGCCACAGGAAGAAAAAGCTGGCTGGCACCGGTTGTTTGGGCAGCGCTGATGTTTGCTATGAGCATTGGCGCCAAACGGGGACTGGCGGTAAACGGCCTTTGTCTTTGCATTGCCTTTTTTGAGACGTTTCTGAGCATCAGGGCGCTTTACGGGGTTATAATATGGAACCAGAGCTTCAGAGAGAAGGGCGTTATTCTGCCGACGGTAATTTATCTAATAACGGCTGTACTTGTGGGCTATTGCCTTGTGCAGAGCCAAAAGGCGGGCTATATTCCCAACGTTATGAATATCGGCGGAGAAAACGGAGCGCTGAGAAATATTATTAATGCAGTCATAGTCCTTGCAATATCATTCCCGGCGGCATATATAGGAATACTGCGGTTTGAGAAGTTTTTCTCCAACGAAACGGAGCTGACGCTTTTGGACTGCAAGTTTTATACCAGTGCGCTAATCGGAGGCACAGCATTCAAGGGCTACTATATGTACGGCATAAATAACGGTGTGAAATATTATTTCCGAATAACAAAGAGAACCTATTTTATGCTGAGGCTTGAGGATCGCCTTGTGCTTAAAATGCGCAAGGACCTGAGGGGCAATCTGTTTGCCGTAAAAAATCCCTGCCCGAAAAATCTGGAAAACGTAGCTCGCCGTGACATAAGGATGGCTAAGAACATTGCTGCCTCTGCCGTTGTGTATGCGGTGCTGATGGTAATTATTCTGTAAATAGATATTAGATATATGATTAAAAGAGCCGTAAGTCTTATTTTAAGATTTGCGGCTCTTATTTGCATGGCAGATAGTATTTAAAAATCGACTTTTTATACTTTTTTCGACATTATTCGGCATAACGAATAAAAAATATAATCCATAAAAGATATATGAAACCAAAATAGCCGGCAATCTTTGTGCATAGACTTAACTAGGAGGGTATGCCATGAATACGGCGGTAAAAACAATCAGAAAATATATTGTAATATCCCAGCTATATGTTCTTGTCTGCATTGTGGCGGTGCCGATGGCAGTTTCCAAGGTGTATAGCCGAAGCAGGGCTTTGCCGGGCGAAACAGCGGAAACCGAAACTGAGGAAAAATATGTTTCGGCGGCTTCCTATACTGTCGGCGGCATGGATATTGAAGAATACATAGTCGGTGTTGTTGCCGCCGAAATGCCGGCATCGTTCCCTGAGGAGGCGCTGAAAGCGCAAGCGGTAGCCAGCCGTACATATGCGGTCAGAGCCATAGACAATGCCGAGGATGAGCTGAATCCCGACGACATAGGACAGGCATATATTACTGTGGATGAAATGAAGGACAACTGGGGAGAAAACTTCGATTCCTGCTATGCCAAAATATGCGCCGCAGTGGATGGCACCGCCGGAGAAGTCATAGAATACGAGGGCGAGCCCATACTGGCGGTGTTTCATTCCACCAGTGCCGGAACAACGGAGACTGCCGGCAACATATGGAACTACGACCTGCCCTATTTGGAAAGCACAGAAAGCGAAGGGGATACTCTTGCGCCGGGCTACGAAAGTGTTAAGGTAATATCAGAGGCCGATATTATATCGCTTATAAAAGACAAATATCCGGAATTTGAGGCGGATGAGGCTACGCTTTTTGATTCCATACAGATTAATGAGAGAAGCGCTGCCGGGTATATTACTGCCATGACGGTCGGCAATATGGATTTCACCGGCAAAGAGATTAGGGAGGCATTGGGGCTTAGAAGCAGTAACTTTACCGTTGCGGAAAGCGAAGACGGCATAGCATTTACTACAAAGGGCTATGGCCATGGTGCCGGCATGAGCCAATACGGCGCAAAATACATGGCGGAGCAGGGCTCGGACTATAGGGAGATACTGGAGCATTACTATACCAATATAACAATTGAAAAACTGTGAACTGAAGAAATGGTTAGTGATTAGTGATTAGTGGTTAGTGAGAATAGGGCGCTAAACAAATGTACGGACATTTGTTTAGCGCAAACATGGTAAAGCATTTCACACACTTTTGTTATTTTATCTGATATTAAGCCTTACTTGCTGTACTTTCTCCATACATCGGCAAGCTTTTTGGCCTCACCGGCAGGATCATCGGCACCGGCAATTGCGGAAACTACAAAGAATCCGTCAACGCCGGTTTCGGCAAGCTGGGGAATGTCGTCTATTGTGACTCCGCCGCCGACAACTACAGGAATGGGGCTGAGTTTTGCAAGCTCTTTGAGCTCCTCGAAGCTTCGTGTAAGTATGGTTCCGTCAATATCCTGGCCGCAGTTGGGTTTTGTTACGGACGGATGGAGGGGACCTGCGCCGAAATAGTCAACCTTGCTTACATCGGCTGTCTTTATGTATTCAAACAATTCGTGGGCTCTGGCAGAGAGGCCGACAATTGAATCCTCGCCGAGATATTTTCTGCAGACATCCACGGGGATGTCGGTCTGGCCTACATGTATGCCGTCAACCTTTATGCCCAGCTTTCTTGCGGCAAGGACAACATCTAGACGGTCGTCAACCAAAAGGGCAATTTTGTCGGATTTTCTGGCTTTAGCGATTATGTCTGCGCTTTCACGGCAAAGGCCTATCATTTCCAGTGCCGAAGCCTCCTTGGAGCGAATCTGTATGCAAGTGAAGCCTGCATCCACAACGGCCTGTATCATTTGTGAAACCGGGCGTCCCTTTGTATTTTCGGGGCCAACGACGAAATATGCGGATATATCAAGATTTTTTCTGTTATACATAGTCTTCGCCTCCGATTATGCCTTTTCTATATCCATGGGATTGTCGGCTATATCCTCAGCTGTGGCAAGATAGAGCTCGTCAATGAACTGAACATAGAAGCTGCCGGAAGCGTTTACCTTGCTTTCAGCCCTTGCACCGGCAAGATTGTATACGTTGGATGCAGTAAGTGCGGCGATAAAAGGCGATGAAGCTGTCAGATAAACAGCCGCAACTCCGCCAAGGGAACATCCGCAGCCGGTAACTCTTTCCATGAAATGGGAGCCGCCTTTAGAATATACTACTGTTTCTCCGTCTGTAATAAGGTCGGTCTTTCCGGAAACGGCAACAGCGCCGCCTGTGTATTTTGCAAGGGCGATGGCGGCATTCCTTGCGGCAGTAACCGTATCTGTGGAGTCAACACCTCTTACATTGGAGCTGTCCGAGCCGCCGTCAAGCTCCCAAAGTCCGGCAAGGGCGATAACCTCCGAGGCGTTTCCTCTTATTACAGAGGGCTTGTATTCCTTAAACTGGCTGAGAAGCTTTGTGCGGAGCTCGCCGATACCTATGGCAACGGGATCCAGTACCCAGGGCTTGCCGGCATCATGGAGTGCCTTTGCTGTGCGGGGCAGAGTTTCCTCGTATATGGGCATAAGTGTTCCGACATTTATATATGTGGCGCCGCCGGCGTTAGCCAAAAATTCCCCTTCGTCCGGCAGATATACCATGGCGGCCGAGCCTCCGACTGCCAGCTGAGCGTTGGCCACAAAGTTGATAGTTACTGTGTTTGTGATAGATCCGGCCATAGGATTTGTTTCCTTAACCTTGTTTACGGCCTCTATTATCTCTTTTCTGATTTCTTCCTTGCTGTACATTTTTATTTCCTCCTTTTGGTCTGATGTGGAAGACGGGCAAAAAGAAAGGCGCCTGCCATTTGGTAAGCACCTGTATTTGCTGAAATTGCTTCCCTACGACAGTATTAACTGACAGGTTCAAAGGGTCAGGTTTTAACCTTCTCAACCGTAGGGCCTAAGCCGTCGGTTCCCCCGCAAACTTATTCAATTGAAATTATTTTAGCATTATGTGAAATTGATGTCAATACAAAAATTTATCTGTCTATATTGTCATGCACTATATGTTTTGGCGGAACGAGCAGAAGCTCCGGCTTCATAACATATTTTTTGAAATCCCTCATGGCCATGGCATATATAAAGCCGTCGGTGGCTCTCTCGTCGGCAACAAATTTTGTGTTCAGATAGGATTTTTTATGTACTTTGCCGTGCTTATCCATCTTATATACCACGTCGATTGTGCCGATAGCTCCGAAGCAGGAGAGTGTGCCGAACTCATAAATATGGTGATAGATTGGCATCATGCCAAGGGAGCCCATATTTGTTATGAAAAAGCTGGAATGGAAGGGGCTCAGCTTATTAAGTCCCTTTGGCAGAAATCCGTATTTGTCCATAAGCTTAAGCGAATCAAAAGTGAGATGCAGGAAAAAAGCCGGAACGGCGCTGAGAGCGCTTTGCAGCATATCGAAGGAGGATTTGTTGGTGTCTTCACGAACCTTTTTTTGGCTTAAATCAATGGGCTTAATCTCGTTGTTTATGCGCTCAACAACATCATAGAGGGTATCCTCCAGCTGGAACCTGGGCATTATTGTGGAACGCTCGCTTTCCTTGGTGAGGCCGCGCATAACGACCATGGAGCCCTTTATTTCGTTTCTGGCATATATTCTGCCGTTTTGCACAAAGCGGTTTATCTCCGGCACATCGACTATGGTTCGAACCATTGCCGCATATATTATCTGATAGAGGGAAAGATTGGGCAGTTCGCCGCTTCTGCGCATTTCCCTCATGAATTCCTGTGTGTGAG
>JAJQDF010000258.1 GCA_021202325.1 Clostridiales bacterium
GCAAAAAACTGAAATTTAGCTGAAATTATTAATTTTCGAATTTTTTGAGTATAAAAAGTGTACAAATCGCCATAATTGTATTGAAATAATTCCAGTTATGTAGTATTATAATTCTGTATCAGAAAATTAGCTCGGCTTATTTGTGTGCCGAAGCTTAGAGAGGTATTTAATATACAATTGTGAGCCCGTGGGAGGGCTGAAACGGAAGGAGAGAAATTTATGGTAAAAAAGAAATTGCTGTCATTGCTTATTGCGGCAGTGATGGTGCTGGCGATGGTGCCGGCGACGGCGTGGGCGCTTACTGGAGATGAATATTCTAATACATTTAATTTTTTGTTTGATAGTAGTAGTTCTTCCAATGTTGAGGTGGCATATTCTATTAACAGAGGAAAACTGACTGAACTAACTGCAGGCAGTGAATTTACGATTGATAGTCAAACTCCGGTTGTATTTTATGTTAAAACAGCAGATGGATATTCTAGCATTGTAAATATTGATAACTATCATAGTAAGGATAGCTATGCTGCTGCGTTTAGTTCCGGTACTGGTTATTCGGAAGATATTACTGATGAAAGTTATACAGGACCATATGATTTGAAAAATGGAGATGGGGATGTTGTAAGTTTCGAAGATGTTACGGCTGAGGCTAGAGAAGCAGGGTATACAACAGAATTCCATTATTCTGGTTATCGGGTAGTTAATACTTATCGCAAGTTTATAATAACTGCTAATCCCATAGCTGTAAAAGTGGCATACTATAATGATGAAAATACATCTTCCAGTGCAACAGATAATGATACATATTATCATTCAAATGTAAGTGAGTATTCTAATAAATATACAATAACAATTACGAGTGAAATTCCAGATGCAGAAGATGGCTATGCATTTGTTGGTTGGGTACTTGATGATGGTGACACTGAAACAGTATATAAATCTGGTGTTACAGTAACAGTAGATGATATTTGGCAATATCTGGATACATCTGATACTACTACCACAGCTAAGTTTATTGCTAAGTTTGTGAAAGTTGATTGGAATGGACTTACTATTGAAAAGACTGCCGATGTGGAGACAGTTAGTCCTGGTGATACTATTACTTATACAATTAAAGTAACAAACGATACAGGAGTAGATTTGACGGGTATTAAAGTATCTGATGATTTGGATAGCAATAATTTAACATTAGTTAGTGCAACATCTGATGAAGGTGATTACGTGGATGGTGTATGGACAATTTCGAGCTTGGCAGATGGTGAAACTGCTACCTTGACAATTGTGGCTACTGTCAATGCTGGTGTTGCAAATGGAACATATATTGAAAATACAGCTACTATTACGGATGCGTATGCAGGAAGCAGTGCATCTTTCCCGAGTGAAGGACATTCTGGTGATATAAAAGTTTTAGTCTCTACATATACAGTAACCTTCAAAAAAGGCAGCCATGGAACTCTTGATGGAGACACTACTATAACGGTAACTGCCGGAGACACTATAGATGAAGTTCCCGATGTAGATCCCGACAGCGGATATAAATTCGTTAATTGGTACTGTTCGAATGGCAAGTATTATACAACATCAGAAGTGGAAGAACTGGAAGTAACAGAAAATCTTACATTTACCGCACAGTACAAGAAGAAAACTAGCGGCGGTTCATCCTACAGCCTTGACGAGACAACAGGTTCAAGCAGTTCGGATGACGACGATGACGAAGATTATGACAGCGATATCAAGCTCAACACAGAGGAGCATTTCCAATATATCAGCGGCTATCCCGATGGAACAGTTCGTCCCACTGCCAATATAACAAGGGCAGAGGTAGCAACAATATTCTACAGACTGCTGGACGATGATACAAGAAATGCATACTATTCGACATATACAACATTCGATGATGTTGACAGCGATCAGTGGTATTTGAAAGCCATTGCTACGCTGACAAATGCCGGAATACTTCATGGCGACAGCGACAGCAATACATTCAGACCGGATGACAATATTACAAGGGCTGAGTTTGCTACAATAGTGTCGTTCTTTGATGAGATTGTTATACACCGATGAGGATGCTTTCAGCGATATAAGCGGACATTGGGCTAATGTATACATCAATTCGGCCTATGCTAAGGGCTGGGTTGCCGGCTATGACGGAAAATATAATCCTGATACGGCAATTACAAGAGCCGAAGCAATGACGCTCATAAACAATGTGCTCGGCAGAGAAGTTGATGCAGACGGCCTTCATGAGGATGCTAAGCAGTGGCCTGACAACTTAGAATATGCGTGGTACTACTATGAAGTGCTTGAGGCTACGAACTATCATGAATATGTAATAGATGATGATGGTGACGAGGTATGGACAGACATACTGCCGAATAAGACTTGGAATGAAGGAGCGGCGTAAGCGCCTAAGCGCGCGAGGCGCTTTAGATGAAATCTGCGATTTCATCTTGGGCGGAGGTAACGGAAAAAGTTCCAGGAGAAACTTTTACCGTTACATTGGATACTCATTAGGTATAGAAGTGGTCGGAAATGAATTCCGGCCACTTTTTCAGCTTTTGGGAGAAAAATTAAAGCTTAGGCAGAGCTTTGAAGTGTAGGCAATTTGAGGTAACTAAATTGGACAACCGTCATCGCTTGAGGAATTCATTTCCGAAAGTGTCAAGACATAGGAAAAAGCCGATGTAAAGCCGTTTGACTTAAGAATACAAATTAGTTTTCATAATAATTCTTAAGTCAAACGGCGACGGAGCGTACCAATAAAACAAAGTTTTATTGGTTGCGACCATTAAGTAAAAATTTCTTCTGGAATTTTTGCTTTTACCGCCGTCAAACAAGCGGAAAGCTATCAGGATTTCCGCTTAAGCGGCTTTGCCGCTCTTGCATTTGCTGGTTTTATGATATATAATGCCCTTAGAAATTTTTTGTAGGAGGGATACTTGTGGTATTCGGTATAATGGCTCGTGCCGTTGAGTACAATGGAAACGATGCGGCTCGTATTCATCATTTGATAAGAGTACATTCATTTGCAAGGATAATAGGAAAGGCGGATCATTTTGATGAGAATCACCAGAAAATAGCTGAGCTGGCCGCCGTGCTTCATGATATAGGAATTCATAACTGTGAGAAAAAATATCATTCGACTGATGGCAAATATCAGGAGATTGAAGGCGAGCTCGTTGCAAGGGAAATCCTTGAGGAGTATAACGTGCCGGAATGGATAACAGATAGGGTTTGCTATATTGTCGGGCATCATCATACGCTGAGTGCAATAGACGGCTTGGATTTTCAGGCTGTTGTTGAGGCGGACATTCTTGTAAATATTTTTGATAAGAAAATAACCGATAAGGAAAGAATTGCCCTCATCAGGGATAAGATTTTCAGAACAAAGAAGGGCAAACAGCTCATTGAGCAGATGTACCTCAGCGGAGATTATTCTTCGGATAATAATTAACTAAAATACCGGGCTTTTTAAGCCCATTTTTAGTACTGGAGTGATTATAATGGCCTATGACGGTATCGCCGTTAGTAATATAGTGAGTGAACTGAAGGAAAAATGCATTGGAGGCAGGATTGATAAAATTTATCAGCCGAGAAACGACGAAATTATATTTTCTGTCCGTTCTGTTAAGGATGGCAATATGCGTGTACTTGTTTCGGCAAACTCAATGAACCCAAGAATCCATATTACAGATATTAAAAAGGAAAATCCTGCGGCTGCGCCCATGTTTTGTATGGTGCTGAGAAAGCATATTGCCGGCGGAAGAATACTTAATATTTATCAGCCGAATTTTGAACGAATCGCCATAATAGATGTGGAAAGCATGAACGAAATGGGCGATTTGGGCACAAAGAAAATAATTGCCGAGTTCATGGGCAAATATTCAAATATAATACTTACCGATGAAAATGGCCGAATACTGGACGCCATAAAGCATATCAGCCATGATAGAAGCTCGGTCAGGGAGGTTCTTCCGGGCGGAACATATGAGTTCCCACCGTCCCAGGATAAGAAAGATCCCATGCTTTTGAATTTTGATGAATTCGAAAATATAGTCAATGCCAAGTCCGGCCAAACGCTTCAGTCGATAATATATAAAAGCTATACCGGTATAAGCCCGGCCTATGCTTCGGAGATATGCTATAAGGCAGGCTTTGATTCGTCCGATAGGGGCGAACAGCTGGATCCAAACGGCGTAAAACGGATTTATGACAGCTTTTCGGCAGACATGGAGAATATCAAAAACGAAAAATTTACACCGCATATTGTTTATAATAATGACGGCGGTGTAATGGATTTCTTTTCGCTTACATCCAAACAGTACGGCGATTTGGAGAGAAATTATTTTGAATCGTTTTCAGCGCTTTTGGAAGAATTCTACGGCAGAAAGGATAATCAGTACCATGTAAGGCAAAGAGCCCACGATATTAGAAGAATCGTTGTTTCTAATA
The DNA here is from genome assembly GCA_021202325.1 of Clostridiales bacterium. Lineage (GTDB taxonomy): Bacteria > Bacillota > Clostridia > Lachnospirales > Anaerotignaceae > Metalachnospira. Next base: position 4,450 of record JAJQDF010000258.1, read on the forward strand.
TCGAAAGGTGTGCTAAGAAGATTGATATTCAGGCAAAGGCCATTAAGGATACCGAAAATAGGGATTATTATAGGCTTTGCGGTGAATTGATAATGGCAAATATTTATTCCATAAGCGAAAAGACCGATAAAGTTAAACTTCAGAATTATTACGAAGAGGATATGCCGGAAATAGAAATAAAACTGGATCCGCTGCTTACTCCGTCGGAGAATGCCAATAAATATTATGCCAAGTATAATAAAGCCAAACGCACCAATGCGGCGGCCGCAGTGCAGAAAAAGCAGGCCGAGGAAGAGCTGGAGTATTTGGAGAGCGTGCTGACGGCCATAGAATCGGCTGAGGACGACAGCGACATAAGGGAAATAAAGGCTGAGCTTATGGCAGAGGGCTATATAAAGGCAAAAAAACAGCCGAAAGGCAAGTCCCAAAGCACTAAAAAGGCCGAGCCTATGAAGTTTGTTTCATCCGACGGCTTTGAGATTTACGCCGGAAAGAGCAATACCCAAAACGATGAGCTGACACTTCATTTTGCCTCGGCTGACGACATATGGCTCCATACCAAAAATATACCGGGATCCCATGTCATTATTAAATGCGGCGAAACCGCACCTCCCGATAGGACATTATTCGAGGCGGCGGTTATAGCGGCTACATTTTCAAAGGCCAAGGACTCTTCCAAGGTTCCGGTGGACTATACCGCCAGAAAGAATGTTAAGAAGCCCAGGGGAGCGAAGCCGGGCATGGTAATATACGAGCAGAACAGAACAATATATGTGGACCCTGACGAAATAATGGCACAGGGGCTGGAGAAAAAATAACAGAATTGATACGGGGCAGAAGCTTTTAATGGCTTCTGCCCCGTATTTGTCTTTCTGGCTTTTATTAATATATACTTTTATCATCCAATGAATTGCTTTCCGGCTATAAAATTTTTTCCAATAAATCTATTGCTAAAGCTATCTGCGGACTAAGCCATTTGTTTTTATGGTATACATAAATTGAGTTATATATTTTCTCATCCAGGTCTATTTTTACCGGCATTAATGCTCCGCTTCTTAATTCTTCTTCGATGGCATATGTCGGAACGACAGCCATACCTAAATTATTCATAACACAGCGTTTTACTGCTTCAATACTTCGCATCATCATATACGGATTTAGTAAAATATCTTTTTGAGCAAGATATTTATTAAATTCCAGTTGGTAGTGTCCCTTCGGCTCATTGCAAATTAAGCTTATGGGCTTCCTTTGGTGGGGTGTTACAAAATCAAGTAAGTCAGCATTGGCAAATGGAGAGGCAACAAGGAGAATTTTATATTTGCCAAGCGGCTTATGTATTACCGAATCGGGGTAATAATCCTTTTCGCAGTTTATACCTATGTCGGCAGTGCCGTCCACAATAGCCTGATTTATTTCTTCGGATTGTATAGAATTTACGATAAGCTGTATATTGGGTGCTTTGTGGGAGTAGGCCTGCAAAAATGGCTGCATATTATATATTAATATTGAATCCGGTATTGCCAATTTCAATGTGCCTTTTATTTCCGAAAGGCTTTTTCCGTAATTGCAGATTTGCTCTTCGCCTTCCAGTATCGTATTTATACTGGGTAAAAGATCTTTTCCGGCCTGTGTCAGTTTCATCTGACGTCCAATCTTTTCAAACAGTTGAATATTAAGCTCTTCATCCAGCTGCTTTACTTGGGCAGTAACCGTTGACTACGTATAGTTCAGTTTTGCTGCGGCTTTTTGAAAGCTGCCTGTTTCCAAAATAGTTACCAGTGTTTTTAAATATTTTGTATTCATAATGGCCTCACAATAGTTCAAAAAAATTGAATTTCAGGTTCAAAAACTTTCGCTTTTTTTATGTTTTATCCTCTGTTATTATAACGCCGTAAAGTAAATGTTGCAAGGCTAAAATGCATTTTAGGTCAATCAAAAGAATATTGGGAGGAATT
>JAJQDF010000232.1 GCA_021202325.1 Clostridiales bacterium
AAATGGAAAGAGGTATAATTATGGGAAAAAATTCTAATTACGGTAAAAACCTAGGCGGACTTGCTCTGCTTCCACTCGGTGTATTTATTTTGCTCTATCTTGGAACAGGAGTTATTCTCTCTATCCAAGGGGTAGAATTGGCATTCTATCAGATGTCACTTCCTGTACCTGTAGCTGCTGGTTGTATTGTTGCATTCATAATGTTCAAGGGCTCCATACCCGAAAAATTTGAAAAGTTTGTTGAAGGCTGCGGACATCCGGACGTTGTTACTATGTGTATCATATACATACTCGCCGGAGCTTTCTCAACTGTAGCATCAGCCATGGGCGGCGTTGACTCCACAGTTAACTTAGGACTTACACTTATTCCTGTACGTTTCATCACAGCAGGTCTGTTCATCATTTCCGCTCTTATCGCCACTGCCTGCGGAACATCAATGGGTACTATCAGTGCCGTTGTTCCAATTGCTGTAGGTGTTGCAGATAAAGGCGGATTAAGCATTCCCCTTGTACTTGGTGCGGTAGTAGGCGGAGCTATGTTCGGCGACAACCTTTCGGTTATTTCCGATACAACAATTGCTGCCACAAGAACTCAGGGCGTTGAGATGAGAGACAAATTCAGAATGAACCTTTTCATCGCTCTTCCGGCAGCTATAATAGCTATAATACTTTTCCTTTTACTCGGAAGTCCGATAGAGGAAGTTACGCTTGGAGATCTTAGCTACGACATTATCAAGGTTGTACCTTATTTATTCGTACTTATAGCCGCAATTGCCGGTATGAACGTATTTGTAGTACTTGTACTCGGTATACTTATCGCCGGCGGAATAGGTATAGCTACAACGGATATGACACTACTTTCATTCTGCGGAAATGTTTACGACGGTTTCGTATCAATGTCGGAGCTTTTCCTCGGTTCACTTCTTATGGGCGGTCTTGTTAAACTTATTACAGATGCCGGCGGTCTTCAGTTTATCGTTGATAAGATTGGTAAATTTGCCAAGAGCAGAGCCACCGGTGAACTTAGTATCGCTGCCATAGTTTCACTTTCAGATATAGCAATTGCAAACAACACAATCGCTATCCTTGCCAGCGGCGACATTGCCAAAGGAATTTCAAAAGAAAACAAGATCGATCCAAGAAAGACTACTTCACTGCTTGACATATTTGCCTGCGTTTTCCAGGGCTTAATTCCTTGGTCAGCTCAGTTAATCACTGCCGGAAGCTTGACCGGATTAGCTATATCACCGATCAACTTCTTGCCGTACATGTGGTACCAGATGCTTCTGTTTGTAATAGCTATAATCGCTATATTCGTACCCGGACTGACAAACAGACTCGTTGCAAACAATCCTTGGGATTGGGAGCATGATATGTCCAAGAAGCAGTATGAAGAATACTTAAAAGAAAACGCATAACATAACAACACAAAAATATAGGGGGAGCTCAAACGGGCTTCCCCTTCTTTAGTTTAATTCCCGCTCGTACTGCTTTTCAGCGGACTTATTCTCACCTGGCTTTCCTTCATGCCGGTTTTTCGTGTGACGATATCCATTATCTGCGCCAGCTCCGCATCGGTCAGCTCGCTTTTATTCACGACCACATCCACGGTGTCGTCGTCTATTCTGACATATACCTCGCTGAAGCCCTTGGATTCTATCATTGCTTCGGCGGCGGTTTCCTTCTCTATCCTCTGCTGAATTTCAAGAAGGCTGTCGGCGCACTCCTGTTTTTTGGCCTCATCTATATTGGTGTTGTTTATCATTTCGGTCAGCATATCCTTTTGACTGGCTCTGGCCTGCTCCCTTTCCAGCTTTGCCTGGACAAAGTATGTATCCGCCGTTGTGCTTACGTAGATTGCCGCACCGGTGTCGTCATACACCGGCTCCAGCTCCTCGATATTTTCGCCCAGTGCAAACTCCAGGCCATCATAGTCCTCATCATCGGCCAATGTGGCAATAGAGCCGTCGTCGTTGAGCAGGGCTTCGTAGCTTGTGGGATCGTTTAAATCCACTGTGCTTATTTCCCCGGAAGTCTTGCTTTCTGTGAAGTTCAAATAACCGGCAACGGCTATCATCACCGCAAGGGCGGTTACTACGACCTGATTTCTTTTAATTGCAAACATAATATATCCTCCCATGTCATTTCATTTTGAATACTTCCACCTTGTTGGCCTCCACGCCGAACAGGGCTTGGGCGGCTCGAATGAGCGCATCCTTCACTATTATATTGTCACCACCCTCCGCAACAATAACTATGCCGCTTACCTCGGCTGTCATTTCCTTTATGACGACCGGCGAAGTGCTTCCGTCGCCGTTGTTTACCGTAACCACTGTGTTTTCCTCGGTTTCGGAAAGTATTCCCCTGCTGTCCCCTTGGGAAGCGCTTTCCTCGGTTTCCGATGTACTTTTTTTAATCTCCTGGGCATAAACCGACTCGCCATCGGAACTTAGCGTTATCATCACATCCACATTTCCTGCACCGTCCACCTGCTCAAGCAAGGCCTTCGTCTTTGCCTCCAATCTTGATATGTAATCGACTTCGGCGGCGGCCTCCGTGACTATGTTTTCCGTTTCTTCGCCTCTAAAAAGCATATCTCCGGCCAATATGAGCATTGCGCCGAAAAGCAGAGCAATTACCAAATCGCCGGCAAGCTTCCCCTTCCTGTCCTTAAATGCATTTTTAAGTGTCACTCCACCACTTCCCCATTTGTATATTCATTATATCGTGCAACTTTCTCCACTTTAATATTTAAATCATTGTTATTTTCGTATTCATTCCCCACTTCGTCCATTTCTTCGTATAAAATTTGAGTCAATCTCTCCCTTATGTCGGGCGTTTCCGTGCTTTCAGTCATATTCTGAAAGGCCGGCAGTGTTATTTCGCCGCCGGAAATTGAGCCAAGTACATCCTTCATTCTGCCGGCTACAGTGAATATCATTATTACGCCGACTATCACCGAAACATATTTTTTAATTTTGGCATTGGGAATCAAGAGCTCCGCAAATATGGCCAGCAGCATAAGCAAGGCTATATTTTTTATATATGCGCCAATCACCTCAAACATACCGTCAATCCTTTCTCAAACGGCCAGCATAATCGCCGTAGCCGTTATAAACATTATCTCCGCCGTAAAAACAACTCCGGTCAGTATGGCCGTGTATTCCGCCGCCTGCCCTATGCACTTGACAATTCTTTTCGGCGCAATGGGTTCGGTCAGGGCTGCTGTGAGCCTATATATGAGCATTATTACCGCTAGGCGTATAACCGGCATAATGCTGACGGCAACTATGAATATCATTATTGCGGCGGTTATGGAATTGCCCATCGAGGCAGTCACCGCCGCCGCAGTTTCCGCGGCGCTGGACACAAGCGGGCCCGCCACCGGGACGGCTTCTGCCGCCGTTTTTATGGATTTTCCGGCAATAAGCGCCGTATCGGGAACACCTATTTTTATGAGCGACATTATGAACATAAATGCTCCGGCCAAAAGGCGGACGCTCCATTTGCTTAAGAAGCTCAAAAGCTTGGCAAACTCCATGAGTATATCCCTTTCGGAAATGGAATTTATGAATGTTATGAGCGCCGCAAAAAGTATGCCGGGGACGACTATTTTTTCCACGGCATAGTTCAAAACCGCTGTGGAAGCATAGAGTATGGGCACAGCCGCAGTCATTTTTGCCGCCTTTCCTGTGGCGGTCATTATGACCATGTACAGCGGCTGGAGGGTGTTTGCGGTTTGGGCTATGTTATTGACTGCATCAGTCACTGTCTGCGAGGCATAGGAAAACGACTGCATTACGGTAATGACAAGCACCGCCGAGCATACATACTGCCCAAGCTTGCTCACACCCTCGGATGAAAATGACGACGACAGCGTTTCCAGTACGGAAGTCAGCAGCACAAGTATTATTATTCTCCGCATAATGTAAAGCACATCAGCGGCCTGTCCTGCGGCAAGCCTTATCAGGGTTTTCAACATTCCCGAAAAGCTGAAATCGTACTCTCCGGTAACAATTTTTACCGCCGTATCCTTCAGGCTGAAATTCTCCATGCCATATTCTTCGCCTATGCTTTTCAGTCCGCTGTCCACCTCCGAGAGCCCGAACATATCCGCCACGCTGTCTATTGTTGTTTCGGCGTGGACTTGGATAGGCATGACCATAAATATTAAAAGCAATATCATGGCTGTTCTTTTTATCATTTGCGTCACCCCTTTATAACGAAAGGTTCACTATCAGATTGAAAAGATTTTCTATTATGGGCAGGGAGGCCGTCAGTATAAGTATTCTTCCGGCCAGCTCTATTTTCGTGCCTATGGCTCTTTCGCCGGCATCGGCACAGAACTGCACCGCGAATTCGCATACATAGGCAATTATTATGACCTTCACCATTATTTCTACATATTCGCTGTTTATGCTGGCCTCGGTTATCATTGCGCCGAAAAGGTTTCTAATCTGCGTCAGGCTGTCGATAAGCATATAGACTATGACTATGCCTGTGGCAATGCCTATGAGAAGCGAAAATTCCTTTTTGTATTCCTTTACGGTTACGGCAAGCATTGTGCCGATAATACCGACAGCCGCCGTTTTTATTATCATTTCCATACAGATTTCCCCTAAAAGTGAAACATTGTCTGCATTGTTTCAAAAAGCTCGCTTATGTAGCCTATTATCCAGTAAAGCACAACGATAAGCCCTGCCAGCGTGGTAAGCATGGCCTGGTCGTCCCGTCCGGCTCTGGCCAGCACCTGATTCAGCACCGCCACAAGTATGCCAACCGCCGCTATCCTGAAAACTATGTTGATATCCATTTCTACACCTCCGCCGAATCAGAACAGCACAACAACAATAAGTATTCCGCCGAGAAGGCCGGCGCTTTTATACAGGCGGCTGTCCTTGGAATGTTTTTTGAGCAGTTCCGCCGATTTTGTATCTATGTAGTCCACCGCCATGTCGATATTGGAAAGCTGGCACTTTATATCGCTTCCGCCCAGTGCCTGTCCAAAAGCAATGAGAGCGTCCATATCCTCTTTTTTGTAAAATGTCCGCCCCTTTCTGTTGAGAAGGGTTTTCTCCCAGGCCTCAGAGGCCGAGCCGACCTTTCTGGATTTAAGTAGCCGGCCGGAATCCTCGAATATTTCCGAAACCGTGTCGTTGAGCTTGCCGCTTATATCAATTAGGGCTTCATACAAGGGCTTGGAGTTATAGCTTATCTCGCTTTTTAGGAGAAGCAGTCCCCTTTTCATTTCCTTCAAGTCCTCGGCTCTGTACCTATCCTTATAGGCGAAAAACACCCCGGCCGCTGTGCAGGAGCAAAGCACTATGGCAGATCCTATTAATTTTATAAGCACAGCGATTCCCCCTTGCTATTTACCACAGACTTTATTTTTCCGGGATTCTTCCGGCCTTCGAGAAAAATAATTACATCAAATATATCTATGTTTTCGCCTAGGCGCTTTTTTATGTCGTCATAGTCCGCTCCATGGGCTGTGCAGACAACCGCCGAGCCCGAAAGTGATGCCTCCCTTATGGCCTTTATGTCATCCTCCGTCCCTATTTCGTCCGCCGCAACAATATCCGGCGACATTGTCCTGACAAGCATTGACATTCCCAAAGCCTTTGGACAGCTGTCCAATACATCGGTTCTCTCTCCCACATCAAGCTGGGGCACACCCATATAGCAGGCGGCAATTTCTCCCCTTTCGTCCGATATACCCACCGTATAGCCGAGGTTGCTAAAAAGGCGGAGCAAATCCCGAAGCATTGTTGTTTTTCCGCCGCATACCGGGGAAACAATGAGCGTGTTCTGCGGCTCTTTAATATATCGCAGAGCTTCTTCTGCACAGCCTATCCTTTCCGAAGCAATTCTAAGAGATATTGAGCTTATATTTTTTAATGCGGTTATTTTTCCATTATCGGTTACGGCTGTCCCGGCCAGTGCCGCCCTATGGCCGCCGGGAACAGTTATAAAGCCCTGTTTTATCTGCTCTTAGAAGGCGTAAAGCGAGTAGGAGCTGAGCATATTTACCATGTCCGATATGTCGGCGGAATCGGCTCTCACCGCTTCATCTATGTTTACGGTCAAGCTTCCTCCCTCGGTTATAAAGCTTTCCCTGCCGGAACAGCGCAAAATCAACGGCTTTCCTATTCTTATTCTTATTTCGTTTGCTTCGGCGCAGTCGCAGGATATGAGCAGGTCCTTCAGCCGCTTTCCGAAGCAGTCGGTTACATTTGTCTTAAGCATGTCTATTCCTCCGTTCTAAATTATTAGTATTTCGGCAAAAAGGAATTAATGACAAATAGGTGAAAATCTTTTTTACACAGTTTTTCACTTTAGCACTTTGCATTTCGAAAAGGTGTGGACAAATAG
>JAJQDF010000219.1 GCA_021202325.1 Clostridiales bacterium
TCTCAAAATTATTTTCCTCTTTCAATCTATAAAAAATTTTTTCGCAATTAATACTGTCCGCCGCCTTTTCGTACTCGGCAAATGTCGGAGCAAGCAGCAGAACCTTTTTGGGCTTGAGGGCTAGAACGATGTTGAATATCAAGTCCGCCGCACCGTTTCCGCACACAATGTTTTCGGAGCTGACCTGCTCAATACCTGCTATGGCCTCCCTAAGCCTTCTGTATTCCGTATCGGGATAGACCTCGGAGCCGTTTACAGAGGCAGAAATTGCCGTCTTAACCTCTTCGGGAATGCCCAGAGGATTAATATTTGCTGAAAAATCAAGCATTTCTCTGTCATATGAATATATATCTCCGCCATGAATTTTTTTCATATAATTCCTCCGGCAAACGCAAATTTTATAAGTCCGAATATAATCAAAACAATGGCCGACGTTGTATACATGAGTCTGTTTGCCATCAATATATGCTCAGGGATAACCTCGTTCAGGGCATCACCTATATAGTCCTTTTTGTAGAGCTCTCCGAAATACCAAGCATCCCCGGCCAAACGAATGCCCAACGCTCCGGCGCAGGCGGCCTCGGTTTGGGCTGAATTTGGGCTTTTGTGCTTAAGCCTGTCCCGTTTGAATATTTTTGCGGCATTTTTGTAATCCATGCCAAGGACAGCTGAAGCCATAATCATAGCAATGCCGCTGATTCTAGACGGGATAAAGTTGGCAATATCGTCAAGCTTTGCCGCCGCACGGCCAAAATAAAGATATTTACTGTTTTTGTAGCCAACCATTGAATCCATGGTATTTATAGCTTTGTAGAGTGCCCCAAGGGGTGCGCCGCCAATCATCATAAAAATAATCGGAGCAACCACGCCATCAGATGTATTTTCTGCCACAGTCTCCACTGCCGCCTTTGCGACGCCTTCAAAATCCAGTCTTTCGGTATCTCTGCCGACAATCATGGAAACGGTCCTTCTGGATGAAGCAATATCGCCTTTTTTAAGCTCGTTATATACCTTCATGCTCTCGGTTTTAAGGGATTTTGCCGCAACAAAGAACCAGCAAAATATACTTTCTACGGCAAGGCCTAATATGGTATTTATATCATAAAAGAAAACAAGCAGAGCGTGCACTATTCCGGTAGAAACAGCACAAACAACAATCACAATTATAATTCCGCCGAAAAGCTCGCCGGATTTGTTTTTGGGAAGAATACTCCTTATTATCCGCTCAGAAACCTCTATGAGCTTTCCTATCAATCTAATGGGATGCAGGCTGAAATTTGGATCGCCGAAAAGCATATCCAACCCAAAACCTATTAATACCGCACACAACGAACACATAATTTCCTCACTTAATTTTTATAGCTATACCGGCACAAAGGCGGTAGACGGCATCGGCTCTTTCGGCAATAAGACAGAGCGCCCTGCCGGTTTCCTCCCGCCATGCCCTTTCGAATTTGTCAATCGGCACAACACCGCAGCCAATCTCGTCGCTTATGACCACATCGTATTTCATTGCCTCATCGACAAGCGCTGAAATGTCTTCTCCCTTTTCCATGCACTCTCTGACTGCTTCGTGGAAACGGTTAAGAACCCTTTTGCCTTCAAAATTACTATTCACAAAATCAGTCTTTCCCTGATTTTTTCCGCCAATCACAAGTATCATAGTATACCTCCTAAAACGCAGGCAAGAAGTATAGCCAGCTCCTCCAGCTGCAGGAAATATCCGGCCAAATCTCCGGTTATGCCGCCGAAATTTTTCATACAGTTATGATAATGATAAACCGAAACAGCCACTGAAAAGGCAATAACAAAAGCGGCGGAAACAGGATTGACAACAAACATAAAAACAGCGCAGGCCGCCGCTTCTGCGGACATGACAGCAACAGCGTTCTTTTTGCTTGTCATCTTGCTCCATTTGGCCGCAAGCCCGGTAGACTTAGTATTCTTAAAGACAGTAAAAAAAATGCCGCTCAAGGCTCTGGACAAAAAGAGTCCAAGGCAGAACACTGTCACGGTTTCGGCGGTAATTTCGCTCAAAAGCCCGGCGTAAAGCAAAATATATACGCAGAGATATATGACCGCAAAGGCTCCGATATGGGGATCCTTCATTATTTCAAGCTTTTTATTTTTATCGGCGTGGGAACAAAGCGCATCGGCCGTGTCTATGAAACCGTCCATATGTATGCCGCCGGTAACCAAAAGAGGAATTGCCGTCATAACACATACAGTTAGAAACGTACCCATGCCGAGAATATTCAGAATTTTATATGCAATCCATTCGACTAGCCCTATCACAAGGCCGACAAAAGGGAAAAAACATATGGCATATTTCATGGACTTTTCATCCCAGTCCACCATTGGCATGGGAATTCGGCTGTACATGGAAAATGCAATTATTAACGATTTAATCATGTTCCTCACCCTTCAACTTAATGGGAATTCCGCAAACGACCTCGTATACCTCGTCTGAAACAGATGCCAGATACCTATTGATTTTCCCGAGATTTTCAATATATTTCATAGTCTGCTCATCGTAGGCCTCTCCGTCGCAGAAAATATCGTTTGTAACAACGACTGTATTTTCGGCTCTGCGAACAAGCAGATTAATTCCTTCTGTAATTTCTTCGACGGCATTTTCTCCGGCGCCGCTTTCATCAAACATTTCGTTGGCAAGAAGATTAGACATACATTCCAGAAGAACCGTACAGCCGTCAACGCCCTCAATTGTCTTAAGGGAGGTGTATTTTTCAATAGTTTTAAAGCCCTTTCCGTCTCTAAGGGCTCTGTGCCTTGCAATGCGGGCCCTGCCCTCATCGTCAAAGACCATCATAGCTGCAATATATATAAGCGTACCTGTATTTACAGAAACGGCGGTATTTTCGGCAAACTTGCTCTTTCCGCTGCCGCTTCCGCCGATAACGGTAACAACCATGTCAATTCCTCCATGAAAGGCATTTTCTCATAAATTCAGCCGCAAACTCGGGCTTTGAGCAGTAATATAGGTGGGGATAGCCCGCAATAGTATTTTTGTATACATACATACAAGGCCATGACCTTTTGCCCGAAGGCTTTAAGGCGGTGCAGGCGCTGCCGTTATTGTCGGTATCCCAGTAGTGGAATTCGTGCCCCTTTATACCGTCCAAAAAAGGCAAATCGGACTTTAATTTTATATATCCGAAGCGTGAAAGCCTTCCTGTGTTTTTGGCCTCTGCATCAAAAATTCCGGCCATTTTTTTGCCGTCTATTGCCTTGGATAGGTACATAAAACCGCCGCATTCAGCAAGGCAGGGCATACCGGCCTTAATACTTTCCCTGATATTATCAAGCATTGGCCTGTTTTCACTCAATTTTTCGGCGTAAAGCTCAGGATAGCCGCCGCCGAGTATTATTCCGTCTGTACCCTCCGGCAAAGCCTTATCCTCAAGTGGGCTGAAATAAACAATATCCGCTCCCATTTTTTTGAGAAGCTCGAAATTATACTTATAATAAAAGCAAAAGGCAGAATCCATTGCTGCGGCTATTTTTGCACTGCCTACAAATTTTGTTTCTATTGGGGTAAACTCAAGGTCTCCGGCAGTACCGGCTATTTCAAGCAGGCGGTCAATATCGATTGTTTTCTCCGCTGTTTTCCCAAGTATCGCCAGCTTTCCTATCACCTCATCAGTTGGAGTAACAAGACCAAGATGTCTGCTGTCGAAGGACACTCCGCTGTTATAGGGCATATAGCCCACAGCCTCAAGGTCTGTTTCCGCCTCTATGACGGGCTTAAGACCTTTGTAAACCATCTCAGAAACATTGTTCAATATAACGGCCTTTATGCCGCTGTTTTCCTTAAAATCCGCAATTCCCTTTATGACGGCGGAAAGCGTATAGGCCGCTCCTTTGGCGTTTACAACAATCACAGCCGGTGTATTTGTCGCCTTTGCCGTATCATATGTGCCGGCCTGTGTATTGTCATAGGCAAGGCCGTCATAATAGCCCATGACACCCTCAATTATGCAGATATCAGAACCTTCGGCGTGCTCATTCAAGAGGAATTTCGCCTCATTTGGCTCGGTAAAATAAAGGTCGATATTTTTGGAAGGAATGCCTATGGCTCTTTCATGGAACATGGGATCTATGTAGTCCGGGCCGCATTTTGCCGCAGATACATTCAGCCCTCTGTTTTTTAAAGCTGCAAGAATAGCACAGCAGACCGTGGTTTTTCCGCAGCCGCTTCCAGCGCCGCCAATAATCAGTCTCCTCATTGTGCGCCTCCGAAAGCTATTATGTAAATGGGATTGTAGGCCTTCATCATAGTATGACGGCCGACAGGCTCGCCCTTTGAAAGAGAAATCTGCGTAATATCAGCCTCGATTCCCCTATCCTTAAGGTAAGCAAAAAGCTTTGATATTGTTTCCAGCGAAACCGCATTTACAACAATCCTAATGTTATTGTTTCTAATAAACAGCTTATCTATAATATCATCAATATGTCCGTCAGAGCCGCCGATAAAGGCGTGGGTTGGCGTTTTGAATTTTTCATCTGTCACCAGCTCTTCGGCTCTGCCCTCGGCAATTTCAACATTGTCGGCTCCAAACTTAATTTTGTTCTTTTCCATAAGCTCGACAGCCTCGCTCTTTTTCTCAAAGGCGTAAACATCAATATCCGGGCTAATCATGGCCGAAGCAATGCCGACCGAACCCGTTCCGGCGCCTATGTCATAAAGCACCGACTCCCTTGTAAGCCTGAGCTTGGCAATGGAAAGCGTCCTAATTTCCTGCTTTGTCATGGGAACCTTGCCCCTGATATACTCGCTGTCGTTTATTTCATATCTTATTTTTTTCGGTTTATTGTTTACGGCAAGAATTACGGAAAGCTTATCAAAGCTTTTTCCGCAAAGCTCAGCCGCTGTTCCGGAAGTAATGGTTTCGTCCTCGTAGGAAAGCCTTTCGCCCACAAACAGCTTTACATCGTCCATACCGTAGAGCAGAAGCTTTCGGCACAGTCTGTCAACATCATCGCCGTTATTCAAAAGCGCAAATGTTTTTTCGTTCTCACGGATATGGCCGATAATATTTTTGCTCTGTCCATGGAGGCTTAAAAGCTTCCAATCCTCCCAAGGCATACCCAGTTTCTGCGCAAAATAAGTCATGGAGGAAATTCCGGCAAGAACGGTTACATCATAGTCCTTCAAAACCGCAAGGAGCTTCTTCGCGCCGCTGAAAAAACCCGTATCGCCGCTCATAAGCACGGCAGCGTCGGCGTTATTGCTGTCGATAATTTCTTTTATTTCTTCGGCCTTATACTCGGTATAAACCTTTTTTGTGCCGGCATATTTTTCTACTATTCTTTCCGCGCCTATTATAACTTCGCATTTTTTCAAAGCTTCCCTTGCCTGCGATGTCAGAAGCAAGTCGCTGCCGCATCCGGCGCCGATTATATATATTTTCAAAGCAATTCCCCTCTTATCTTCCGGATAAGTGCGCCGGTGTTTTCACTCTCTCCCAACAGTCCCAGCTCATTGGAAAAAATAACAATTCCGACTTCCAGTTTTTCTTTTACTCTCTTTTTCATATAAAAAAGTGCTTTTTGAGTGACATCGTCCATGACCTTCTCCAACAGTTGATATTCATTCAAAATTTCAAGCGCCGCATCTGTGGTGGCACAGTCCGCTATTTTCCGCAGAATATCAATATTTTCGGTATGCCGCAGAGTATTCGCCGCCAGTATTTCCATTCGGCAGTCGGCATTTTTGCTGTGGGTATCCATGATTCCGCCGGCAAGCTTAACAAGCTTTCCGATATGCCCCACAAGAAGCACAGCCTCAAACCCGTTTTCTGCGGCCATGTCCAGCGAAAGGCCGATGAAGTTGGAGCATTTCAGAGCCTTATCAATATCTATGCCGTAGGTGTCATTTATGAAGCCGGTGCCGTAATTTCCCGGAGTCATAAGAAGGATATTGCCTTCATTGGCCTTTTTTACCTTCATTTCGGCGTTTATTGTATCGACAATGGCCTTTTCGCTCATAGGCTCCACAATGCCGCTGGTGCCGAGTATTGATATTCCGCCGACAATTCCGAGCCTTGGATTAAATGTCTTCTCGGCTATAGCTTCGCCGCCCGGAACGGATATTATGACCTGCGCTCCGCCGTTATAGTTATATAACTCAAAGGCGTCACATATTTCCTTTTCAATCATCTGCCGGGGCACCTTATTTATGGCGACCTCCCCTATGTTCTGCCAAAGACCTGCTTTTGTAACACGGCCTACGCCTTCGCCTCCGTCAATCATTATTCCTTTGTTTTCCGTCAGCCGCACTTCGGCATAGACAAGTATGCCGTCGGTAACATCGGGATCATCTCCGGCATATTTTTTTACGGCACATTTT
>JAJQDF010000151.1 GCA_021202325.1 Clostridiales bacterium
ATATTATTTTTTGAAAATATTTCTGATCCGCTCAAATAATGAAACACGGGGCTCTTCAATCTGCGGAAATTCCGGAGGATTGTCAATATACCACCTTTGGGCATCTATGGGAGTAGAGTCTCCGCAGACGGCTTTTATATAATTGCCGTCGGGAAGGAGTCTTCTTGCCTTCATATTGTCGGAGAGAAGTATATCCACATAGCCGGTCAAAAATTTCTTAATGGCCTCATCATGTATGGGACAGCCTATTTCAACTCGTCTTGTTTGGTTCCTTGTCATTATATCGGCGGAGGATATATAAAGCTGGGTAGTGTCTCCGGTGCCGAAAATATATATACGGGAGTGTTCAAGGAATCTTCCGACTATGCTGGTGACGGTTATGTTTTCGGTCTTTCCCTTTATGCCCGGTACAAGACAGCATATGCCTCGTATTATTAGGTCAATCTTTACGCCGGCTTGTGATGCCTCGGAAAGCTTGTCAATGAGGGCCCGCTCGGTTACGGAATTGGCCTTTATTATTATTCGGCCGTTTTCTCCCTTGGCGGCCTCGGCCTCAATGAGCCTTATTATGGAGGACTTCATGTTGGCAGGGGCAACCAGAAGCTCGGAATATTTTCCGTAGAGATTGCCAATCATCATATTTTTGAAGAAGACTTGAGCATCGCCGGCAATGGATTTGTCAGCCGTCATCATTGAAAAGTCTGTATATGTGCCGGAAGTCTTTTCGTTGTAATTGCCTGTACCTATCTGCGTTATGTAGGACAGGGAATTTTTGCTCTTCATTGTTATGAGGCAGACCTTGGAATGGCATTTGAAATTTTCCATGCCGTATATTATTCTGCAGCCGGCTTCTTCCAGCTGTTTTGCCCATTCAATATTGTTCTTTTCGTCAAATCTTGCCCTTAGCTCCACCAATGCGGTAACTTCTTTGCCGTTTTCGGCCGCTTCGCACAAATATTTGGCCACAGATGAATTGTAAGCCAGACGGTATATTGTTATTTTTATTGAAAGCACATCGGGATTTGAGGCCGCCTCTTTGAGCAGGTTTAAAAACGGCTGCATGGTATGATAGGGATAGAACAGTATTATATCTCTCTGCTTTATCTGCGATATCATTGAACGGCTGTCCGAAACATATGTGGGCATCTTAGGCGAAAATTTGTCGTAGTAAAGCCCTTTGTCGTAGCCCGTCAGTGAAAATATATATCCTGTTTTAAGCGGACACTGGGAATAAAATATCTGGTTTTCTTCCAGCTTAAGCCTGCTTGAGAGCAAATCTATGAGCGGGCTCTTTGTTCCCTGAACTTCCAGTCTGACGGGAGCAAGACGGTCACGCTTTTTAAGCAGTGTAGCCATGTGGGCTCTGTAGTCGTAGTCGTCCTCCTCGAATTTTTCCTCGTCGAAGCTTATATCGGCATTTCTTGTGACTGAAATAATTGAGTGGACTTCGGGCTTATAGGCGCCGAAATAATCCTTAACATGGGCTGAAATAATCTCTTCTATTCTTATATATCTGCCTGAGTCGTTGAGCTTGAAATTAGGCTCCAAGGATTCCGGTACGCCTACGATACCGAGAAGCTCATTTTGTCCCTTTTTGAGAAGGGCGGCAATATAGATGGACTTATTCTTAAGATGGGGGAAGGGGTGGCTCTGGTCGATTATCTGCGGAGAAAGCAGCGGTGCAATATACAGCTTGTAATAGTTTTCAACGTCCTTTTTCTCCGGTTTTGTAAGCTCACTGTAGGAAACATCGGCTATTCCGTATTCCTTAAGCTCATTCAATATGGCACTGTATACTGTATCCCTATATTCAATCAAAGGCTTTACGGCATCGAATATATCCAGAAGCTGTTCCGAGGGAGTTTTCCCGCTTTTGTTTTCAACTTCGTCGGGAGCGACGATAGAAAGGTCAAAAAGGCTTCCCACACGCACCATGAAGAACTCGTCAAGGTTGCTGGAAAATATGGACATAAATTTAAACCTCTCCAGCAGCGGGACCGAGGGATCCATTGCTTCCTCCAGAACTCGGCGGTTGAATTTAAGCCAGCTGAGCTCTCTGTTTTGGGTATAGCTTAAATCGTATTTTATAACATTCTTTGACATAAATATCCCTCTCTTACGCCGTTTCTGCTTATCAGCAGGCGTTTGTAGTCAAAATTTTTCATTATTTCATCGGTTATCAGCATGCCCGGTATTATCGTATGGATACGGTTGGGGCAGTTTTTGAGTATAAGCTTCTTAGCAGTGTCATCACGCTTTAATATTATTTTTTGAAGAGCCTTGAACTCTTCCGATGTTATCTCGTCGTTATCCAGGGGCTTCTTGAAATAGGCGTTTGCCAATGATATGAGCGCACGGTTTGTTCCGCCTATTCCGCAAATGGTATCAAAGGTGCTGTCGTTTTCGTAGCTTGAAATTATAGCTTTAACATTGAGCTTTATGTTTTTAATTTCGGCTTTATTCGGCCATATTTCCGAAACATAGGTATTGAACTGATTAAGGGAGCCTATTTCGCAGCTTTCCGCTGAAACAATGGTTCTGTCACGGAATTTGACTATTTCCGTACTGCCGCCGCCTATGTCGAATATAACGCCGGAGGATATATCGGTATTGAGCAGGGCGCCTCTGTAGCCCAGCTCGGCTTCTTCCTCGCCGGAAAGCACGGTGACATTCTCTCCTGTGACATCAAATATATATTTAACGGCCTCATCGGTATTTTTAATATTTCTCAGCGAGGCCGTGGCAAAAATATCCATTTCCGATATGCCGAAATTTGAAAGTATGCCTTTGAATTTAACTATCGTGGAGCATGCCTTATCAAAGCCGTCACGGCTCATTCTTCTGTCGGTAATGTAGGTCGCAAGACCGGCGAACTCCTTTTGCGAGAACAAAAGGGAGAAGTGTCTGTCCTCATCCGCATGGTAAACTGAAAGGCGTATTGTGTTTGAACCTAAATCAATTAATGCTTTTTTCATATTTGCCTCCTTTTCAACAGCAGTATTATATATGGCTTATATTAAATCGGCCTTCTGTGCAGTGTTAAATTTGGGTAAACAAAAAATCCCGCACTTATATTTTGTGCAGGATTAAAGGTAATGATGTATGCAAATAAAAAAACAGGCACGGATTAATTTCCGTACCTGCTGGATTACTTAATTAAAGCTAACGGTTCAGCCCTTTAAATATTCGTCTATTGCCGCAGCGGCTTTCTTTCCTGCTCCCATGGCAAGAATAACTGTTGCTGCGCCTGTAACGGCATCGCCGCCGGCATATATGCCGTCTCTGCTTGTCTGCATTGTTTCCTCGTTTACAACAAGGCATCCTTTGCGGTTTACTTCGATACCGGGAGTTGTTGTTCTGATAAAGGGGTTGGGTGATGTTCCAAGAGCCATGATAACCGTATCAACTTCAAGCTCGAACTCGCTGCCCTTAACCTCTATAGGTCTGCGTCTGCCTGAAGCATCGGGCTCGCCAAGTTCCATCTTTATGCACTGTATGCCGGCAACGGAGCCTTTGCCGTCGTCAATAATCTTAACGGGGTTGTTGAGAAGATGGAATTCAATGCCTTCTTCCTTGGCGTGGTGAATTTCCTCGTTTCTTGCAGGCATTTCCTCTTCGGAACGTCTGTAAACGATGTATACATTCTCAGCACCGAGACGCTTTGCGCATCTTGCCGCATCCATAGCAACGTTTCCGCCGCCGACAACGGCTACGTTCTTGCTCTTCTTAACCGGAGTATCGTATTCGCTGTTGTATGCTTTCATAAGGTTTATTCTTGTAAGATATTCGTTGGCTGAATATACGCCCGAGAGAGCCTCGCCGGGTATTCCCATGAATGATGGAAGGCCTGCGCCTGTTCCGATGAATACTGCCTTATATCCCGCATCGAAAAGTTCATCTATTGTAAGTATTCTTCCGATAACCATGTCTGTTTTGACCTCTACGCCGTGGGCAATGAGCCCGTCAACCTCATGCTTAACGATGTCCTTGGGAAGTCTGAACTCGGGAATACCGTATACAAGAACGCCGCCTGCTGTATGGAAGGCTTCGTATACGGTGACCTGATAGCCGACCTTGGCAAGGTCGCTGGCGCAGGTAAGGCTTGAGGGGCCGGAGCCTACAACGGCTACCTTTATGCCGTTGGATTCAGGTTTAACAACCTCTTCATTGACATTTTCTCTGTACCAGTCGGCTACGAAACGCTCAAGACGGCCGATAGCAACGGGCTCGCCCTTTATTCCTCTTACGCAGTGCATCTCACACTGGGTTTCCTGGGGACATACTCTTCCGCTGATGGCAGGAAGTGAATTTGTAAGAGTGATAACCTTGTAGGCCTCGGCAAAATTGCCTTCCGCAACCTTTGCTATGAATTCGGGAATATGTATATTTACGGGACATCCCTGTACGCAGGGCATGTTCTTACAGTTGAGGCAGCGTTTAGCCTCGCCTATTGCCATTTCTTCCGTGTAGCCGAGAGTAACCTCTTTGAAGTTTTTATTTCTTATATCCGGAGCCTGTTCGGGCATCGGAGTTTTTTCCATTGTCATGTTTGCCACTTGTGAGTCCTCCTTACTTTATAAGCTTATTTGCCATAGTCTGAATTCTGCAGATATGAGTTTCTTTATTAGCCGCTTCCTGAGCCTTATATGCGGCATTTCTGTTCATAAGCTCATCAAAATCAACAAGATGTCCGTCAAAGTCGGGGCCGTCTACGCAGGCGAATTTAATCTTTCCGTCAACCGTTACACGGCAGCCGCCGCACATGCCTGTTCCGTCTACCATTATGGGGTTAAGGCTTACGATGGTCTTAATGCCGTAGGGCTTAGTTGTAAGAGAAGTAAACTTCATCATAGGGATAGGTCCGATTGCTATGACTTCGTCATAGTTGTTTCCAGCCTCAATGAGCTGTTTGAGCTTGTCTGTAACGAAGCCCTTTTCACCGTATGTTCCGTCATCTGTCATCATGTAGTAGTTTGTGCAGTTGGCACGCATTTCTTCCTCAAGTATAACGAGGTCGATATTTCTGAATCCAACGATTACATCAACCTCACAGCCTGCGTTATGAAGAGCCTTTGCCTGGGGGAAAGCGATGGCACAGCCGACGCCGCCGCCGACAACGGCAACCTTTTTAAGGCCTTCGTGTTCTGTGGGTACACCGAGGGGGCCAACAAAGTCAAGAATATATTCGCCTTCGTTCTTTTTGGACAAAAGCTCTGTGGAAAGGCCGACTTTCTGGAAAATGATAGTAACTGCGCCGGTTTCTTTATTTGTATCGGCAATTGTAAGGGGAACTCTTTCTCCCTCTTCATCAACACGGAAAATGATAAACTGTCCCGCCTTTGCTTTATCGGCGATAAGAGGTGCTTCGATATCCATCAGAGTAACGGACGGATTAAGCTCTTTTTTTCTTAAAATCTTAAACATAGTATTAACCTTCCTATAAATAAATTTTAGTTAATTATTAAGTATAATAAATTCAGCACTGTAATAAATAGATGCCGCTGTATGGCTTTACAGCGGCCATGCATATAAGTATACAACAAGAATTTTTATATATCAATTGTGAAATTTAGAAATTTTATGGTATCATTGAGGGCAGGAGGTGCTGAAAATGTCATATAAATTTGAAAAACTATTGAATATAACATCAATTTTGAGGGGAGAAAACGGCTGTCCATGGGATAAAAAACAAAATCCTGACAGCATGAGAAAATATATAATAGAAGAAGCCTATGAAACAACCCAGGCCATAGAGGACAACGATGAGGCAGAGCTTTGCGAGGAGCTGGGAGATTTGCTCTTCCAGGTGGTTTTTCAGGCGCAGATGGCCAAGGAGAGGGGAGCCTTTGATATAGATGATGTAATAGAGGGCATAAGCAAAAAGATGGTCATGAGGCATCCGCATATATTCGGAGGAGAAGGTGCAGAGGATTTTGCCGGACTTGCCGGAGAGAACAACAAGGCCTTCCTTGGAAAATGGGAGGACAAGAAGAAGGAAGAAAAGGGCTACAGAACCCAGACCGAGGTTCTCAGGGCAATACCGCCGTCGCTTCCTGCGCTCATGAGAGCCGATAAGGTGCTTTTTAAGGCAGAAAATGCCGGCCTCGATTTGGGTGAGGTGGACGAAAGCTTCGTAAGGCCGGCCGCACTGGCAGACGAGGTAGCCGCTCTTGAGAGTGCTGAAGGGGACGATTATGAGGTCAAAATAGGGGACATTATTTTGAAATTGTCCAATATTTCAAGGAAATTGCAACTAAATACAGAGTTTTCCTTGACAAAAGCTACAGAAAAGTTTATAAATAAATTTGAATATATTGAAT
>JAJQDF010000227.1 GCA_021202325.1 Clostridiales bacterium
AAATTTATAAAAATTATAAAAGTTTGAAAACCTTGAGACTCTGTCTCAAACTCTGCCAAAGACTTCGTCTCTGGACACTCCTTAGAAAAAACTTCGTTTTTTCTATCACCCTAAAATTTAAGGTTATACAAGGTCTTACTCACTAATATATTTTTTTAATTCCGCTCGTTTGATCCTCTCCAGCTCATCGTAGTCCCACTCCCGCTGTTCGTAGTTGATGAATTTATTCTTCGGCGGAATGGGCGGCGCAGACGGCAAAGACGGCACAATCAGGCGCAGACTGCTGCCGTTCTGCTCCTTTATCAGCCAGGCGTTTATGAATTTGGGCATTCCGGTCTTGGTTTTACGCCTGGATGGATTGCCCTCAAGCCACCCCTTCATGTTCCGCAGCTGTTGGATTATGTCCACATTTGGGTATAGCTTTCCCCAATTGTCGGCATCCTCCTGATAGACAGGGTATGCGGTATTGTCTGCCAAAATGAGCTCTATTATTGGCTGACGCCGTGAGGAAGGCTTTGCCTCCGAGAAATTGGTTTTGTTAATCAAAGATAATATTTCTATTTCCGCCGCCGCTGGCGAGGAAGGCTCTGCCTCCGAGCAAAGGTTTTCGGCTGCGTCAGCAGCTTGGTTTTCGGGAGCCGAAGCGAGCCCATTTTCATTTACAGAAACATAAGCATAAGCATTAACATTATCATTTACATTAACATTAACATTATCATTATCATTTACATTAGGTTCGGGTTTGGTTACAGTTTGGTTTTCTCTTTGGTTTTCACTTGGTTCAACTTCGGTTACAGTTTGGTTTTCTCTTTGGTTTCCACTTGGTTTAACTTTGGTTTCGGTTTGGTTTTGGTTTGGTTTCACTTCGGTTTCGGTTTGGTTATCGCTTGGTTCTGCTTCGGGTGCAGTTTGGTTATCGTTTGGTTCCGCTTCGGTTTCACTTTGGTTAGTGTTGGGTTTACGTCCGCCGTTCTTTCCGTTCAAATAGCGCTGGTTGTTTTTGTCAATCTGCGGTTTTGACAACACAAAAATTGTCTGCGCAAGTACATCGCCTTCCTCCGGCTCCTTTCCGTCCAAGCCGTAGTATAACAATGCCATCACGCTTTGTTTAAATTCCTTTTCCGGCAGGTTCTTTACAGCGTCAAAAAAACTTCTGTAAAATACCATGCTTGATCTTGTAATAGTTTCTTCTGTCATTTTGCCTCCTGATTTTCTAAAATTAAAGTTTTCCCTCTAATATCTTTTGTTCAATACCCTTAGTATCCCGTTCGTCACCGCTAAATCCGTAATATATAAGTTTCTCAAAACACTGCCTGAATTCTTTTGACGGTAAATCCTTTATTGCTTCGTAAAAGCTTTCGTGAATTATTATGCTGTTCCTTTTAAAATTTTCCTTATTCATTTTTGCCTCCTATTTTTTAAAAAAGTTTAAAATTTACTTGCAATTATTTAGGAATTCCTATACTATATTTTTATAAAATTCGATTTCTATAGTTATAGTATAACTATAAATTTCTAATTTGTCAATGCTATAATTAGAATTTTCTATATTTAAAAGGAGTTTTGACCATGTATGAAATATTTGCCAGGCTATTAGCCGAGCATGGAGTGAGAGCCGCCGACGTCAGCCGTGCCACGGGCTTGCCGTCATCGCTTTTCAGCGAGTGGAAGAAGGGCAAAAGCAAGCCCAAAATTGATAAGCTGCAGAAGATTGCCGCCTATTTCGGCGTTTCGGTGGACTACCTTGCAACCGGAAAGCCGGCCATATCAGATTTGCCCCAGGGGGCAGTATTTGTGGATTCCGAGAGCTTTATAAAGGTGCCGATTGTTGGATCGGTGCGCTGCGGAGAGCCCATGTTTGCCGAGGCCAACATTGAGGGCTACCAAATGACGCCCATGACTGACCTCAACCACGGCGAGGTATATTTTTACCTGCGTGCCAAGGGCGACAGCATGATTAATGCCGGAATTACCGCCGGTGATCTCCTGCTCATTCGAGTGCAGAACGACGTTGACAGTGGCGATATTGCATTGGTCAATATCAATGGCGACGAGGATACCCTCAAGAAGGTTATTAAAAAGGACGGCGCAATCATACTTCAGCCGGAAAACCCGGTCTATGACACAAAGATATTTGTGGGAAATGAAATGGATAGCGTGCATATACAGGGAAGGTTGATGCAGGTCGTAAAGAAATTTTAGAACCTTGAGGGTTTCACCCTCAAACACCCACCAGGGACATTGTCCCTGGACTCTTCCTCGGAAAACTACGTTTTCCTTGACCTATTATATTTGAATTGTCGACAAACTAAAATTTGTTGTAATAGAAAAACGAAGTTTTTCTGAAGTGTCCAGAGACGAAGTCTTTGGCAGAGTTTGAGGCAGAGCCTCAATGAGAGCGTCAGAGACGTTAAGCTGAAATCCTTGTGGGCTTTCAGCTTGTCCGGCGGCAAATCGAAAAGTTCCCTTGAAACTTTTCAATTTGCATTGGCTATTTCCAAGCCTTGACACCTTCGGAAATGAATTCTTCAGGTGATTTATGTAAACTTTAAGATTTAGTGTAATAGAAAAACGAAGTTTTTCTGAAGTGTCCAGAGACGAAGTCTTTGGCGGAGTTTGAGGCAGAGCCTCAAGGTTTTTGTTGTATTTTTTTAGTTTCTGTATATAATAAAAGTGTGATTGTAGAACACAAAAACACCAATAAAAATGTGATGGAGCGTATATATGGAACGATTTATTTTAAACAAACTGCTGGATTGGAAAAATTTGCCCTACCGCAAACCTTTAATTTTAAATGTCTTTGCAGTATGCGTATTTAATTTTTAATCTTGAATAAAATTATATATGTGCAGTTGTTTGTTAGGCATTATGAAAGACACGTTATTCTTGACTTTATCGTCCCATGTGTTATAATGTTTATACAAGAGATTGCCAGTTTGTCCTCCGGTGTCCTTCGGGCCTGGGGGCTTTTTATATATAGGGGAGGAAAAAATAAATGGCCGAAAAAGTTTACAAGTCGTATCAAGAACAGCTGAGTATTCTTCGTTCACGTGGAATGGTTATTGATGAGGGTTCGCAAGAATCAAGAGCTATGGATATTCTTGAACGAGAGAATTATTATAATGTGATAAACGGCTATAAAGAACTTTTTCTGGAACATACCGAAACATCAACGTCTGACGAACAATATAAAGCCGGAACGACCTTTGATGAAGTCTATGCCCTTTATAGTTTTGACCGAGAGCTTCGAAATATTTATCTGAAGTATCTTCTTAAGATTGAAAACAGATTTAAAACTGTTATTGCTCATGAGTTTTCTGAAAAATATGGTCATGATAACTATTTGAAAATTGACAGCTTTGATACAACTGATGAAAAGTCGATTTCATCATCCATAAGGCTTATTGGCGAAATTCAGCAGGAAATAGCCCGTCAAATGGGGAAGCACCATCAGGTTGTAACGCATTATATGACTGAACATGGATATATTCCGTTATGGGTACTGGTAAATGTCCTTACCTTTGGCAAGATTGAGAATTTTTATAAATGCATGAAGCCTGCGGACAAGACCATTGTTGCAAAGCAGTTTGGTCTTCAGCCTAATGAACTGGGAAAATTTATGAGTATGCTTGGCTTGGCAAGAAACAAATGTGCGCATGACGAACGATTTTTTGATATTAAATTCAGAAATGCTATTCATACTAAAAGTATAAAAAAATTCTCCTCTCTTGGGATTACAAGAGCTAATGACGGATCATATACATATGGTACTAATGATGCCTATGCACTTGCTATTATGTTTGCACTGCTTCTAAGAAAATCTGAACTAAAAGAATTTATCTCGGTGATGAAAGTGAACTTTAGAAAGTTAGAAAAACAGCTTTATACCATACCGGCTTTGGATATTATGAATATAATGGGGTATGGGGATAATTGGGAAAAACTGATTGAATTAGTAGCGCCGCAAAGCGGCTTAAGATGAAATCTGCGATTTCATCTTATTGTTGGCAGCAACCAAAAAAGTTCCGGAGAAACTTTTTCGCTTGCATTGGTCATTTCCTATACATAGACACCTTCGGAAGTAAATTCCTCAGGCGGCCACAGCTTCGAATTATGTAAACTTTAAGATTTAGTGCAATAGAAAAACGAAGTTTTTCTGAAGTGTTCAGAGACGAAGTCTTTGGCGGAGTTTGAGGCAGAGCCTCAAGGAGAGCGTCAGAGACGCTAAGCTGAAATCCTAGTGGGCTTTCAGCTTGTCCAGCGGCAAATCGAAAAGTTCCCTTGAAACTTTTCAATTTGCATTGGTTATTTCCAAGCTTTGACATCTTCGGAAGTAAATTCCTCAGGCGGCTGCGGCCTTGAATTATGTAGACCTTAAAAACAAGCGTTAGAAAAAACGTAGTTTTTTCGAGAAAGGGTGCAGGGATGATATCCCTGCCGGAGTTTGAGGCAGAGCCTCAAGGTTTTAAAACGTTGAAATAATCAATATTTTGCCCTTTGGTAGTTTGCATTTATAAGCCTATTGTGCTATACTTTCTATATTCGTACAACTATAATATATTAAATTTTCTGATAAGAGGGACTCGCTATGATTGAAACTTGGGAGCTTACAATTCCGGAGCTGACTGGGGATGTGCCTCGCAGGGCCTATGTCTATGTGCCTGACTCCTTCGAGGAGGACCAGTCCTTGCGCTATCCGGTTTTATACATGTTCGACGGACACAATGTGTTCTTTGATGAGGATGCAACATACGGAAAAAGCTGGGGAATGTTGGATTATATGGATTTTACCCAGACTCAGATTATTATTGCGGCGGTGGAATGCAATCATGATACCTATAACGGCAGGCTTTCCGAATATTCGCCCTTTTCCTGCAAAATGCCGGGCTTCGGCTATGTCAGGGGACAGGGAAAGACGACCATGGATTGGTTTGTAAACGTTTTTAAGCCTGATATTGATGCAAATTTTCCCACCATACCCGACCGTGAATTTACATTTATCGCCGGCAGCTCCATGGGAGGCCTCATGAGCCTTTATGCGGTGCTGGAATACAACGATGTTTTCTCCAGATGCGCAGCTCTTTCGCCGTCCATTTGGTTTGCCAAAAAGCGTATGAGGGATATGATGCAGCACGCCCCCGTTGCGCCGGATACCATAATTTATATGGACTACGGTTCGGAGGAATTTTCCAACCATGAGGGAATGGCTGCGGCCTTTGCCAACGCCTGCGGAATACTTATGTCCCGCGGAATCCATGTGACCAGCCGTATTGTGCCCTTCGGCGACCATTCGGAGGCCAGTTGGGAACGGCAGGTGCCGGTGTTTATGGACGTTATTCTTTATGGTTTGGACGTTTAGATTTTAATGCCGCTGACATTGGGAGTAAAGCTTCCAATGGGCGGTTTTGCTTTAAAAACTTTAATACGGCGCAGTGCAAAAGAACACTGTGCTAAAACGAAGGAGTAAATTATGGAAACTCAATATTTTAAAGAATACAGCCAATGTCTCGGCCGTGACATGGAGTGTAAGGTTTACGGTCACGCCGGACGGCCGGTGCTTTTCATACCCTGTCAGGACGGCCGGTTTTTCGACTTTGAGAATTTCAATATGACATCTACCTGGGCGCCTTGGATTGAGTCGGGACAGGTTATGGTGTTTTCAATCGATACCATTGATGCCGAAACATGGTCGAACAAAGGCGGCGATCCCTATTGGAGGGCTAGGCGCTATGAGCAGTGGATAAACTACATAACAGAGGAAATGGTGCCCTTCATGCGTGCCATGGTAAACGAGCGAAACGGCTGGGACGGCTATCCCGGGGTTATTGTGTTCGGATGCAGTCTTGGCGCAACCCATGCGGCAAACCTTTATTTCCGCAGACCGGATTTATTCGACGGACTTCTGGCGCTGAGCGGAATTTACGATGCAAACTACGGCTTTGACGGCTACATGGACGATGTTGTGTACAACAATTCGCCGGTTCATTATCTTGCCAATATGCCAAAGGATCATTATTATATCGATATGTACAACCGCAACAAGGAATCATCTGCTGCGGCCAAGGTGCATGGGAAAGACCTGATACAACCCGCAGAATTCAGGAAATATGCCAGGAAAAGGGCATTGACATATGGGTTGACTTTTGGGGCTGGGATGTAAACCACGATTGGCCCTGGTGGTACAAGCAGGTTGAATATTTTGTACCGTTCTTACTTGAGGATTAAAATTTAAAAACTAAAAATTATAAAAATAAAAAG
>JAJQDF010000110.1 GCA_021202325.1 Clostridiales bacterium
ATAATACCTATGTAAAAGTAAAAGTTTCGTTAGGAACTTTTGCTTTTACCTCCGTAACAAGCAGAAATTCCCCAAGAATTTCTGCTTAACAGCTAGCTTTGCTGTAAATTCATTATACCTAATTTTGCTTAACTTTCAACCTTGTTTAGGCTGTCTATGAAAATTTTAATGCAATCCAAAGAATTTTTTCCATTCCCTAATGTTTTTCTTATTGTTATATATGGCTCCTCAGCCGACGTAAACATATAGGGACTGTCCTTCTCTGTCAAAAGCTTAGTAATCTTGGCCGTATCAACATTGGCGTTGGCTCTGAATGTTACAACTATGTTTTTCTGCTTCTCGGCTATGGATACGATATCCATGGCGTGAGCTTGGGATTTCACAAGCGCCACATCAAGCAGCGCCTGAACGCATCTTGGCAAGTCTCCGAACCTGTCCTCTATTTCGTCCTGAACATCGTTGAATGTATCTTGGTTGTTTATAAGCGATATTTTTTTGTATATTTCAAGGCGCTGTTCCTCGTTTTCAATATAATATTCGGGTATATAGGCATCCACGCTTATGTCCACCGATGTCTCGAAGCTGTCCGGCTTTGCCTCTCCCTTAAGGCAGCATACTGCCTCATCCAATAGCTTGCAGTACATATCGTAGCCGACCGCTTCCATATGTCCGTGCTGTTCTCCGCCAAGTAGAGATCCGGCACCTCTTATTTCCAAATCCCTCATGGCAATCTTGAAGCCTGAACCGAATTCTGTGAATTCCTTGACGGTTTGCAGCCTTTTCTCGGATACCTCGTTCAGAACCTTGTCCTTTCTGTACATGAGATAGGCATAGGATGTCCTGTTGCTTCTTCCTACACGGCCTCTCAGCTGATAGAGCTGTGCCAATCCCATTTTGTCGGCATCTTCTATTATTATTGTGTTTACATTGGGGATGTCCAAGCCGGTTTCTATTATTGTAGTGCATACAAGCACATCTATATCGCCCTCGATGAATTCATCCATTATTTCTTCCAGTTCTTCTTCATCCATTCTGCCATGGGCATACTGTACCCTGGCCTCGGGAGCAAGCTTCTGTATCCTTGCGGCGGCCTCAAAAATATTGTCAACACGGTTATGGAGATAGTACACCTGACCGCCACGTGACAGCTCCCTGTGTATGGCGTCCCTTACGAACTGCTCGTTGCTCTCCATTACAAATGTCTGCACCGGCATTCTTTCCTCCGGCGGCTCCTCCAAAAGGCTCATGTCCCTTATGCCCGAAAGGCTCATATGGAGGGTTCTTGGTATGGGGGTTGCCGTAAGTGTCAGCACGTTTACGTTGGCCTTCAATCTCTTGAGCTTTTCCTTGTGGCTGACGCCGAAACGCTGTTCCTCGTCAACTATAATAAGTCCCAAATCCTTAAAAGCGACGTCCTTTGACAGCAGTCTGTGGGTTCCTATTACTATATCCGTCATTCCGCTTTTAAGATTTTTTATTGTCTTTCTCTGCTCCTTGGCTGTCTTGAAACGGTTGAGAAGCTCTATTTCTATGGGATAGTTGGCCATACGCTTTGTAAATGTATTGTAATGCTGCTGTGCCAATATGGTGGTCGGCACAAGATAGGCCACCTGCTTACTGTCCTGAACAGTTTTGAATGCCGCCCTTACGGCCACCTCGGTCTTACCGTAGCCAACGTCTCCGCATATGAGTCTGTCCATTACCTTGCCGCTTTCCATGTCACGTTTTATGTCCTCAACGGCATCCAGCTGATCCTCTGTCGGCTCATATTCAAAGCTTTCCTCAAATTCCTTCTGCCAGGATGTGTCTGGAGAATATTTATATCCGTCCACTGCCTGTCTTCTGGCGTATATCTCTACCAAGTCCTCGGCAAGTACGGCAACTGCGGTTCTGACCTTGGACTTCATCTTGTTCCAGTCGCTGCCGCCCAGTTTATTAAGCTTCGGCTTCGAGCCCTCGCTACCGATATATTTCTGCACAAGGTCCATCTGGTTTACCGGTACAAAAAGGTTGCTTCCGCCGGCATATGCAATCTTGAGATAATCCTTGTTTACTCCGTTTACGGAAATTTTCTCCATTCCCTTATATATACCGATACCATGGCTCTCATGTACAACAAAGTCGCCGACCTTCAGGTCTGTGAAGCTCTCTATGGCCTTGCCCTTCTTGCCTTTTTTCTTTCTTCTCTTAAGTCCCTGCTCGCCGCTTATTTCACTCAATGAGAACACGGCAAACTTAATCTCCGAATACTCAAAGCCTCTGGACAGGTTTCCTCTGCAAATATACACTCCGCCGAAAGCCGGCACAAATTCAGCATTTTCCTCTATCAAAGCGGCGGTAACTCCCTTTTCCTCCAGCTCTGCGGCTATTCTCTTACAGCGGCTCTCGCCTCCGCCGAATATTATTGTTCTGTAGCCCTCACCCTTAAGATATTTTATCTCATCATAGAACAGGTCATATCTGTTGTTGAAGGCAGAGGATGCCTTAACCGAAAAGCTTGCCAATCCCTTAAGCCTGAAATCCGGCACGCTCTGTGTAACGGCGCAGAAAAGAACCTCTCTGAATTTCGATGAAAATGAATAAATGTCGTTTATATCATATATAAGTCCCATCTGTTTGGGCAGAATATAGCCCCTCTGCAGTCTTTCCTTCATACTGTCGGTAAATTCCTCGTATACAGTGTCCACATGGGATCTCATTTTTTTCGGTTCATCATAAAAAATAATTGTGTTCTCTGGGAGATAGTCGAAAAGACTCACAGTTTCCACTGACAGATAGTTTACAAAGGCGCCTATTTCGTTTATGCCGCTTCTGAGCTTGTCAACTGCCTCTCCGACGGTGTTCCTTATGTTCTCGGCGGCTTCCTCGTCGCCCTTTTTCTCGTAGCCCTTTACGGCCTTGAGCATATCGGCTTCCATCTTTTCGGCAGCTTCCTTTGCGGCCTCATCTCCGAATATTATTTCCTTAACCGGAAATATTCTTAAGTTTTCCATTCTCTCCATTGACCTTTGGTTCATTATGTCAAACGTCCGTATGGAGTCCACCTCGTCGTCCCAATATTCAACTCTGACCGCCGTATCGTTGACAGGGGAAAATATATCCACAATTCCACCCCTTACGGCGAACTGTCCCACGCCTTCTACGACATTGCTTCTTTCATAGCCCATGAGAACAAGACGGCTTATAAGCTTCTCCAAGGGAAATATATCCCCCTCCTTAAGTTCGACTGTATAGCCCTCCATATCCTTCTTGGTCATGAGCCTGTCAAAAAGCGCCTCTGCCGTAGTGCATATTATATCGACTTCGCCCCTCATAAGGCTGTCTATGGTTAAAAAACGCTGTCTTGTTATATCGCTTGAATGTACGTCGGCGCTGTAGAATATGAAATCCTTAGCCGGATAGTACATAGTTTTTTCATTCAGCATGGATATGTCGTTATATATTGCCTTGGCATCGGCCTCGTCGTGGGCTATAATGAGCCCCTTCATATTAGAATCCTCGCAGAGAGCGTACATCAATTGGGTTTTCTGCACGTCAATAACTCCTGTTGCCAAGACAGGAGTGTTCTTCGTTCTTATATTTTCAAGGATATGCCTATAATCGGCAATTTCCTTCAGAGGTTCTATCAGCCACTTCACTTAAAAACCACCTCTTATTCATTATGTAAAGCCTCACCCGGCTTTTCTTCACTGTTTTCATTGGTATTAACTTCGTTTTTATCGGCTTCCTCGGCCTTTTTCACCTTAACCTTCTGCTTGGCGTTGAACTTATTCATGGTGTTCTTTATGCCCAAGGAAATAAATATTCCTGCGGCCTGGGAAGCCTTATCAATGCCTGAAAGGATGAGGGGCTCATCATCCTTCGGGAATTTAGCCAGTACATAGTCGGCTAAATCCCAGCCGTTGGGCTTTTCGCCAATGCCGACCTTTATGCGGTTGAAGGAATCCGTTCCCAAATGGCTTATTATGCTCTTTATGCCGTTATGTCCGCCGGCTGAGCCCTTTTCCCTAATTCTAATCATGCCAAGCTCAAGGCTTGTATCGTCAAATATGACTATAAGATTTTCCAGCGGCACCTTATAAAACGACATTACTTCCTTAACGCTCTCGCCGCTTAGGTTCATGAAAGTCTGGGGCTTAACAAGCATAACCTTTTTGCCGCTAATCATGCCATCACCCACAAGAGCCTTGTGCTTGAACTTCGACACATCGATATTGTACACATCCGCCAGCTTGTCTATTACCCTGAAACCGACATTGTGCTTTGTGTCGGCATATTCTTTGCCGGGATTGCCCAGTCCGACTATTACATACATGTTGTTATCTCTCCTGTTGAATATTCCGGCGAACAGGCTCTGATAGGCTATTACCGCCAAAAATATCAGAACCGCCGCCGAAATTATTATTTTAGCTAAGTTCATTTCTTATGTATCTCTCTATTTCTTCGGCACTTGCCATAAATGAACCCTGAACCAAATTGTCTTTTCCGCCGCCACGGCCATTTAAAACCTTATTGGCTCCTTTTACGAAGGAAACAACATCCTTCTCCCTGCTTGCTATGGCGTATCTGTAGCCATAATCATCGTTTCCGCTGAGCACTGCCGCCGTAGGGCACTTTTCCAAAAGCATTTCTGCAAATACCCTTATCTCGAAGGGCTCTGCCAAATCCTCAAAGAGTACGGCACATTTTTCGCCGGCAGGGACATTATCCCTTTTCAGCTCAAAAAGCTTTGTTTTTACGGCCACAAGCTCCTCTTTTATTTCCTCACGCTCATTTTTAAGCCTCTGTACAGCTTCATTTATCTCATAGGGCTTTGCGGAGAGCATCTGCGATATTTCATGGACAAGCTTATCCTTCACAGCATAATCCTCACGGGCCTGGGCGCCGGCAAGCATTGTTATCCTTGTACCGCCCTTATATCTCTGCATACCGGTTATTTTTATAACGCCTATCTCGCCGGTTCTGCGCACATGGAGACCGCAGCAGGCACAGGTGTCATAATCCGGGAAGCGCACAATTCTTACATCGCCCTCAAGAGCCTTTTTGCTTCTGTATTCAAGGTCCTGAAGCTCCTCAGGCGTAGGATAGAATATCTCCGGCTCAAAATCCTTATATATGGCCTCATTGGCATCCTCCTCCACGAAGGAAAGCTCCTCCTCCGTAAGAATACCGTTGAAATCAATTGTTATGCACTCGCTTCCCATATGGAAGCCCACGTTGTCGAAACCATAGCCGTCATGTATCAGTCCGGAAACGATATGCTCGCCGGAATGCTGCTGCATAAGGCGGTGCCTTATAATCATGTCAACCAATCCCGTTACTTTGCTTCCGACCTCAAGGGGCTTATCGATATAGTGGACAATCTCCCCGTCAACCTCCTGCACATCATATACTATGGCAGGCGGTATTGTTCCCACATCAGCCGGCTGTCCGCCGCCTTCGGGATAGAAACAGGTTCTGTCCAGCACTACCTCATAATACTTACTGCCCTTACGGCATTTTGTTACTGTTGCTTCAAATACACTTTGTGTTACGTCTTCATAATATAAGCGTTCCGTCATGGCAATGTCTCCTTTGACCAAAAATAGCATACCGCCTGAGTTCTTGCCGAAAAGCATTCCTCGGCCAATAGCTTCCTAACTTCTTCCTTCGTATAGAGTCCTGCGGAAATTTCCTCGTCTGCAAACTTGCATTCCTCTATATCCCCATCTATTTCACAGAACACAACAACGCTCTTTTCGTCGGTCACGCCTGTGCATGAAAAGGCGGATTTAAGCATATCGTTTATTTTAACAATATCCATACCCGTTTCTTCCTTAAGCTCCCTTGCGGCAGCCTGAGAGGGTGTTTCTCCTTCATCTATGAGCCCTGCCGGGAAAGCCCAGACATAGTCGTTTACGCCCATCCTAAATTCCCTAATGAGAAGTATCCTCCCATCCTTGAATCCGGCAATGGCAACGCCGGCTGTCTTTTTTCCGACGGATACTGCCGAAAGACCGCTTTCACGGCTCACCATTTCGTATACTTTGTCTTTTCCCTCTTTGTTTTTATAGGTAAGCTCATAGCTATTCAGGAACTTTCCTTTTTTTGTCTGTTTAAAATCCTTAAGTTCCATTTTATACCCTCGATTAACATTTTGGCACATAATCACTCATTTTTCAACAAAAACAGTTAGACATTTTTAGTCTCTTTTTTACACTTTTTCGA
>JAJQDF010000180.1 GCA_021202325.1 Clostridiales bacterium
ACACACCTTTAAATTATAATACATTGTGGCACGTATTTGGTATTTTTTCAATGATTTTTTTATTACGTACAGATATACGGGAATATTTTTTTGAAGATTTATTCAGATATGGCAATGGGAAATATCGCAAAAAAATGCCGTTGACATTATCAACGACCGGCTTTATAATATAAATATAGATATGAAAAGGATTGCCGCTCTTCGCAAGGCGATCGATCCTAAAGTTACTGGAATTTGACCGCTTAACTCAAGTTAGGCGGTCGTTGTTATCTATATAGTGTAATAACTAAGTTGATAACACTAATAATAAGCGAAACGAGCTGGATTATTTCCCAGAACGTTAAACGTCTTATTCTCATTAGCATCACCCCCTTATGTAGGAAGTGGCTTATTTTACTGCCTAATTTCATTAGGCAGTAACCGCTCAGCAAAATATAATTCCTTACTCACGCAACTGCAAGCAGCCGCAACGTTCGCTCGTCATAAACTATATTTTGCCTCACTAACTAACCGCCAAGGCGGCAATCCTACGGAGTCCTCCGCATTATTTTTCCTTACAAAAAACCGCCCTTGGAATCCCTCAGGCGGCCTTTTGAATCATCTTATATTTACATAATATGTATCTGCTTCGTCCCAATCCTCCGTGTCTGTCAAATCGGCAACTATAATTGCCTCTATTTCATCGGCATCAAGTATCCTATTTACTGTATATTTTTCAAAAAATTCATTATCGCTTGTATAGCCGGCTTCTCCTGATCCGGCAATGCCTGTTATTTCGGTTCCGTCCTTTAATACGATACCTGCAAATCCTGCCGGCTTAACATACGTCATCACTATTCCTTCATCTCCGGTCGCCGCATCAATTACCGTTTCATATTCTTTCTCTTTAGGATAATTATATACGACCTTTACGGAAATCGGCGAAATTTCAACGCTTTTAACAGTTAATCCCGAATCACCCACAGGAATATTTATATCGGCGCTGTATATACTGTCATAGCCCTTAAGTGTCCAATCCAGCTCCCATTTGCCCTCGGTGCTGTCAATCAAAGCGGTTTTGTCCTTATATATGCTGAAATTTTCAAGCTCGATGTGTATATCCTTGTCCAAAAGCTGTCCCTCATCGGCGGCGGTGAGAAGCACAATATATTCCAAGCTGCCGTCATCCTCTGCAAAGCCCAGTGTTTCATCATATCCGTAAAATTCCTTCGCGAAGCCGGCCTCGTAATCTACCTTCTCTCCATCAAGGGTTACATCAATATTTTCAAATATCGGTTCTTCATCACTTTCTATGCTTGCTCCCTCAATCTTGAGCGATATAAGTGTATAGTTGTTGTCAGTTATACTCTGCTCTGCGGTTATTTTTATTCCGTTTGCCTCGGCCACGGCTTCCGGGAAGTCAGCCAACCCTGTCTGCACTGCCTGTCCCTTTTCCGTATCGCTTGTACTGAGCATACCGTTTATGCCGGTGCTCCAGTGCATTGTGGCCGCCGCTGCCGATACGCTTATGACAGCTGCCGCTGCTGCGATGAATATTACTTTCTTTCTTCTTTTAGGCTTTTTCGTATACGCTTCCGACTTTATTTTATCCAAAGCCTCCTCCGCCTTAGCGTTTACTATCTCGGGTATTTCTATATTTTCCTTTAAAATATTCTCTTTATTCATGGTATTACTCTCCTTTCACGGTTTCCAAATACTTTTTTCTTCCTCTGGCAAGCCTTGTCCTGACCGTTGCCTCCGGTATTCCAAGAATTTTTCCTATTTCAGCGGTGTTATAACCATCTGAATAGTACAGCAGAAGTATGAGCCGGTATTTTTCATCGATAGACTCCAAGGTTTGCTTCCACTCTATGTTGAGATATGAATCATCCCTCGCCGCCGTAATCTCTATTTCTCCGTCGGGTTGGAGCCTCTGTCTGTCTCTCAGCATGTCATTGCATGTGTTTATAAGTATTTTTGTCAGCCATGTTTTAAAGTACTTCGGCTCCCTCAGGCGGCTTAAGCCTTCCCAGCATTTCAGTATTGTACTCTGTATGGCATCGGCCGCATCCTCGTCTGACCTCAATATTGCAATGGCCGCCTTATACATTGACTGCATATTCTGCCTTATGAGCTCGGAAAACGCTTCCGCATCCCCTGCCCTTGCTTTTTCAACCAAATCATTCATTATGTATCAGCCTTTCTAAGTATTTTGCGATCGCTGGAACTCTTTCGTTCTGCCAATTAGACGGATAAATCAATAAAAATGTTTCAAAAAATAAAAAATGACCGAAAATATTTCCGATCATCTTTTCTTTCCTGAAGCAATAATCAATACACCGCCGCATGAAAGCTCCCCAGCAATCCATAATAATTCATCACATCCGGATACTGATTTGCCGGGTGCCAATAGTCAATGACAATAACATCGTGTCCGTTCAGCATTATATGATAATAAAGGTTGTCGTTCCTTTCCTTCTGCACAGTTTCTCCCAAAATAATGTCCAGTGCCGATATTGTATATCCGCATATGATAACAGTCGGAACGCACAGCTCAAGCTCCTTTTTCAGACGACATCGGTCAAAGGCGGCATAGGCTCTTATAGTATCCATGTCGGATTCATTTTCACCGCCGCTCTTCTTTATATTGACAACGGCAATCTGTTTCAGATATTCGTTACCATATCGACTATGGTCTAGTTTTGTTGTATACGGCGTAATATGTTCCTCCGTTGTTGTCATGAGTCCATATGTCCACTCAGAAATACGTTTCCACATCTTACTCGATGGCTTATCCGTCAGCAGGTGATCGTCAATGAGGCTCCAATCCTCTTCGCCGCCATAGGCTTCTTTAAGCAAATACAGCGGACGGACATTTTGCGAAAACCACTTCTCCGGGCAAACTACTCCATCGGATATAAAAACACTGTCTGCATGGTTAATCTCAAAAATTTTCAGTTCTTTCTTTACTGTCTGCTCTATCGTTCCTCTTTGCATTTTCCACTGAGAAAACAGCTCGTTTATGCTCTCCCTATAGGTTTTGCTTTTATCGGTATTCATAGTGTCACCTGTTTTTTCCTTATGTGCATATAAATTAACGCTTCCCCGTCAATCACGGAAAGGGAAGCGTTAAATATTCTTTATTGCATATTTTCCATTTCGAAGGCTTCTTCCTCAAGAAGAGCGGCCTCATATTTTTCAAGCACAAGCTTTTGTATTCTGTTTCTTGTTTCGGCATTTATAGGATGCGCCACATCTCTGAACTCTCCGTCAGCTGTCCTTCTGCTGGGCATTGCGATGAAAAGTCCTTCCTCTCTTTCGATAACCTTGATGTCATGAATAACTATCTCGTTGTCGAATATAACGGACACAACCGCCTTCATTTTACCCTCTTTGTTTACTTTTCTAACCCTAATATCTGTTATTTCCATAATTCTTACGCTTCCCTTCTGACCATACATGATGAACTCATGCTGATTAACCCCTAATTAATCATTGTTCACATCTTTTTTCTTGCACATAACTGCACAATTTTAGTTTTAATAAAAATTTGTGCAGTTATGTGATTATAATAGCACAACAGCTATATAAAAATCAACCGTTTAAAGCATTAAAGCAATACAATTTTGTAAATATTTGTGTCGCAATACCGCTTCAACGCTAAACCCCATCCCATTGTCCGAAAATAGATTTACAATTCACAGTTCGCAAGTTTTATAACTTCATTTCTTTCTTAGCCACAAACAGCTTTTCCGGTGTGCCTATTATCTGCTTATCTGCCGAAACGACAACATTTTTATCAAGAATAGCATTCTCAATTACACAGCCGTCTCCGATATAGCAGCCCTCCATAAGTATGGAGTTTTTGACAACTGCCCTGTCTCCGATAAATACTCTCCTGAATATTACCGAATGTTCAACCGTGCCGTTTACAATGGCGCCGCTTCCCAGTATGCTGTCCTTTACATCCGCTCCGCTGTTGTATTTAACCGGCGGCTCGTCCTTGGGCTTTGTGTCAATGTAGGGCTCCTGCTTTGTGAATATGTCTCTTACATCCTTTTTGAGGAAGTCCATATTCGTTCTGTAGTAGTCCTCCTGGCTTGAACCGGCACTGCTCCAGTAGCCTGAAAATTCATAGCCGTATATTTTAAGACGTCTTCTCAGACGAATGATTATGTCGGCAACAAAATCGTATCTGCCCTCTGCCTCAAGAGTTTCAAGAAGCTCGATGAGAAGCTCTCTGCCGACAATATATATTCCCAGAGATGCACAGTCCGACTGGGAATCGAGGGGTTTTTCCTCGAAGTCAACAATCCTGCTGTCCTCGTCAAGACTCATAACGCCGTATTTATGGAGCATATCTCTTTCCATTCTCTTATAAACAACGGTTATGTCTGCTCCCTTTTCTTTATGGTAGGCGATAAGCTTTTTATAATTCAGCTTATATACGGCATCGCCGGATGAAATAGCCACATAAGGCTCATTGCTTCTCTTAAGGAATGTTATATTCTGATACATTGAGTCGGCAGTTCCTCTGAACCATGAGGAATTGTCCTGGCTTGTATAGGGCGAAAGAACGAAAAGTCCGCCCTTCTTTCTGCCTAAATCCCACCATTTTGATGAAACAAGATGGTCATGGAGAGATCTTGAGTTATACTGAGTAATAACGGCTATTTTACCTATTCCAGAAGACGTCATACTTGTAAGAGGGAAGTCAATGGCTCTGTAGCTTCCTCCCACCGGCATGGCCGCAGCCGCACGGTGCGCCGTAAGATCGCCCATTCGCATTTCGCTGTTGCCTCCGGCTAAAATAATGCCTATAGCTTTCA
Source organism: Clostridiales bacterium (assembly GCA_021202325.1). Lineage (GTDB taxonomy): Bacteria > Bacillota > Clostridia > Lachnospirales > Anaerotignaceae > Metalachnospira. The sequence continues at coordinate 4,809 of JAJQDF010000180.1, forward strand.
TATTTTCACACCCTCCCGTATAACTGATTTTCCGCTTGCCAGTTCTTTGTTAGGATAATCTTCGGCAGCAGTTTCTCCATAGATTACGCAGTTTTTGCCAATCTTTACGCCATCGGGAACAATTGAGTTTTCGCCGACAACGGTTATTCCTGTGTTATAAATCTTAGGCTTATCCTCGTTGGGAACATTTTCTCCGATTCCCATCTGAACGCCTTCGCCTATAACGCAGTTTCTGTCTATGATACAGCGGTCGATAACCGCTCCTTTTTTGATTACTACGTTTTCCATTATGATGGAATCCTTAACAACAGCGCCTTCCTCAACCACTACTTCCACACCGAGTACAGAAGAATATACCTCGCCGTATATCTCGCAGCCCTCAGAAGCAATAGACTGTTTGAGCTTTGCTCCGGGTGCTATATACTGAGGCGGCTGATTTTCGGTATTTGTGTATATTTTCCAGAAATTGTCGTAGAAATTGAATTCCGGAACAGTCTTTATAAGCTCCATATTGGCCTGCCAATAGCTCTCGATTGTTCCTACATCCTTCCAGTAGTCGCTGAAACGGTAAGCATAGAGTGTCTCGCCGTCGGCCAGCATTTTAGGAATGATATGCATACCGAAGTCGCTGTTTGCGTGTACCTTATTGTCGTCAATAAGCACCTGACGAAGCTTTTTCCATGTGAAGATGTAAATACCCATTGATGCAAGATTGCTCTTGGGCTTGGGCGGTTTCTCTTCAAACTCGTAAATTTTGTCGTCATCCAAAGTGTTCATTATTCCAAAACGGCTGGCCTCCTCGATGGGAACCTCCAGAACCGCAATTGTGGCTGTATAATTGTTGGCCTTGTGGAACTCCAGCATTTTTGAATAATCCATCTTGTAGATATGGTCTCCCGAAAGAATGAGCACATATTCAGGATTATATCTGTCGATATACTCCAGGTTGTGGTAAATGGCATTTGCCGTTCCCATGAACCAATCGCCCATTTCCTCTCCGCCTTTAACGTGGGGAGCAAGGATTGTAACGCCTCCGCTCTTTCTGTCCAGATCCCAGGGAATTCCTATGCCGATATGCTGGTTGAGCATAAGCGGCTGATACTGTGTCAATACTCCTACTGTGTCAATCCCCGAATTGATGCAGTTGCTGAGAGGAAAGTCAATGATTCTGTATTTTCCCCCGAATCTTACGGCCGGCTTAGCAGTATTCTTTGTCAATATTCCAAGACGGCTTCCCTGTCCGCCCGCAAGAAGTAACGCCATAATTTCTTTACTTTCCATAATATCGCCTCCCATGTAGTCAATTATGACTTTTTTATAAACATGAGCCCCCTAAAGACATCATAC
>JAJQDF010000046.1 GCA_021202325.1 Clostridiales bacterium
ATTTTACATTGTCTTTACATTAGTAATTTATACTAATTTAATTGGTATTTGCTTTTGACAGAATGTTTTGATGATGATATATTATGTATATCCAAGTGAATTAGTAGGATTTAGCATGAAAGCTCCAGACAGCGGCTGTGTGGAATCTGTGCTTGCACAAGATGACACACAGACATTGGATGGGCTAACCCTATGAGTATGTAGTGCGGTAGCACGGAATGCGAATAGGGGAGCGATTGCAAAGCTCGGAGAGTGTAGCAATCGTGCTTTCATGAAAGCTAATTTTAATGGTTAGCTTGTGCTATGCTTTCAGCCGCTGTGGGCAGACAGCGGCTGTGTGGAATCTGCGTAATTAAAAGTATGAAGCATTGGGCTTTCATACATGTTATTTTATAAAAAAGGAGACAGCTTTATGAATAATTTAATCTATTTTGATAATGCAGCTACAACTCCCATCAGACCTGAGGTCTATGAGGAAATGAAGCCATATATTGAGAGCTATTATGGTAATGCCTCAAGTGTTTATTCAATAGCCAGAGAAAGCAAAAAGGCAATTGATAAGGCCAGAGCCCAGGTAGCCACAGCACTCAACACCAAGCCTGAAGAAATATTTTTCACAGGCTGCGGCTCAGAAAGCGACAACTGGGTGCTTAAGGGCGTTGCCAATGCGCTTAAGGACAAGGGCAACCATATAATCACGACTTGCATAGAACATCATGCTATTCTTCACACCTGTGAGTTCCTTGAACAGAATGGCTATGAAGTAACATATCTTCCTGTAGATGAATACGGAAAGATTAGCATTGACGACCTTGTTAATGCAATTCGTCCCACAACTATCCTTGTCAGCGTTATGTTTGCAAACAATGAAATAGGTACAATAGAGCCCGTTAAAGAGATTGGTGCTATATGCAGAGAAAAGGGAATCTATTTCCATACCGATGCTGTTCAGGCCGTTGGTCATGTTAAAATCGATGTTGAAGATATGAATATCGACTTCCTATCACTTTCAGGTCATAAGCTTGGCGTACCTAAGGGAATCGGCGCACTTTATATAAGAAAGGGCTGCAAGATTAAAAACCTTATCCACGGCGGACAGCAGGAAAGAGGAAGAAGAGCCGGAACTGAAAATGTTATCGGTATTGTTGCTCTCGGAAAAGCCATAGAACTTGCCACAGAGGAAATGGACGAGGTAACGGAAAGACTTGTTTATCTCAGAGATAAGATAATTAATTCAATACTTTCGAAGGTTGACTATGCAAAGCTTAACGGCCATCCTACGGACAGACTCCCCGGAAATGTAAATATATCGTTTGAGTTCATAGAGGGCGAGTCAATGCTTCTTCTGCTTGATGCTCATAAGATATGTGCTTCCAGCGGTTCGGCATGCACATCGGGTTCACTGGATCCTTCCCATGTTCTTCTTGCCATAGGACTGCCCCACGAAAAGGCACATGGCTCACTTAGAATAACACTCGGACATCAGAATACAGAGGAGCAGGTCGATAAACTCATTGAGGTACTGCCGCCCATAGTGCAGAGACTGAGAGATATGTCGCCGCTCTATGAGGAAATAGCTAAAAATCAGAAATAATCGGAGGTAATATACTATGGAATACAGCGAAAAAGTAATGGATCATTTCATGAATCCCAGAAACGTTGGTGAAATAGACGATGCCAGCGGAGTCGGCACAGTCGGAAACGCTAAATGCGGGGATATAATGAAAGTATATCTTAAAATTGAAGATGGAATAATCGAGGATGCCAAATTCAAGACCTTTGGCTGCGGAGCTGCCGTTGCGACAAGCAGTATGGCGACCGAGCTTGTAAAGGGAAAGAACATTCAGGAAGCTCTTGAGATAACAAACAAGGTTGTTATGGAGGCTCTTGACGGACTTCCCCCTGTAAAGGTACACTGCTCATGTCTTGCGGAAGAAGCTCTCCATGCTGCGTTATGGGACTATGCGGAGAAAAACCATATCGTAATTGAAGGACTTGAGAAGCCTGTAAACGATATAGGCGAGCTTCACGAAATTCCTGACCAGGGCTGATGTCTAAAGGAAAGGTTGTAGTAGGTATGTCGGGCGGAGTGGATAGCTCCGTTGCGGCATATCTGCTTAAAGAGCAGGGATATGACGTTATCGGTGTAACCATGCAGATTTGGCAGGAAGAAAACTGGGAGGATATATCCGATAACGGAGGCTGCTGCGGACTTTCGGCTGTGGACGACGCAAGAAGAGTTGCCGACAGCATAGGCATACCGCATTATGTTATGAATTTCCGCAGAGATTTTGAAAAAAGTGTAATTAAGTATTTTGTAAATGAATATAAAGAAGGAAAGACGCCTAACCCTTGTATAGCCTGCAATAGATACGTTAAATGGGAGGCGCTTTTGTCACGTGCAAAACAGATAGGAGCGGATTATATTGCCACAGGCCACTATGCAAGGATAGAGAAATATCCCAAAACAGGCCGTCTTTGCGTCTGTTCATCGGTGACACAGGCAAAGGATCAGACATATGCTCTCTTTAACCTGACTCAGGAACAGCTGTCCTCAACGCTTATGCCTGTCGGAAACTTTACAAAGGAACAAATAAGAGAAATAGCAAAAAGTATAGATTTGCAGATTTCCTTAAAGCCTGACAGCCAGGATATATGCTTTGTTCCAGATGGAGATTATGCCTCTTTTATAGAAAAATATGACGGTACAAAGTTTCCCGAAGGCGATTTTGTCGATATGAACGGCAACGTATTGGGCAGGCACAAAGGAATTATACACTATACTGTAGGACAAAGAAAAGGTCTTGGGTTAGCGCTTGGCAAGCATATATATGTTCACCATATTGATGTGATTAACAATAGGGTTGTACTTTGCGATAACGAGGAGCTTTTTGGCAGAGAGGTAACAGCAAATAATATAAACTTTATGGCAGTTGACCACTTAGACGGAGAGGCCAGAGCTGAAGCTAAAATACGCTATTCACACAAAAAAGCGCCCTGTACCGTTAAGATGGAAAACGGACTTCTCAAATGTACATTTGATGAGCCCCAGAGAGCGGTAACTCCAGGACAGTCCCTTGTTGTATATGACGGCGACTATATACTTTGCGGAGGAACAATTCAATAAAAATAATGCCCTGAAAACTTTTAAATTCAATAACGGGGCATTTTCAATGTAAGGAGAAACCTATGAAAGCTGTAATTTTTGATATGGACGGCGTACTTGTGGACAGTCAGCCCTATCATTATAGAGCCGATATTGAAACCATGGCCACATATGGTATAAATAAGGATGTAAAATTTTTTGAGGCCTTTGCCGGAACAGTTACGGCCGACCGTATGAAAACTCTAAAGGAAATGTTCGGCCTTGATGTCTCGCTTCAGGAAATGATTGATGTAAGAGAACAAATGATACTGGACATAGTTGCCGAAGAGGATATACAGGCTGTGAGAGGCATACCTGAGCTTTTGAAAAGCATAAAGGATAGGGGACTTAAGACAGCTGTTGCCTCATCATCGTCCTATGACCTTATAAATATGGTTTTAAATAAAACAGGAATAGCCAAGTATTTTGACTCGCTGACATCGGGCATGGACGTAAAAAGGGGAAAGCCTGCCCCGGATGTATTTCTTTTGGCTGCTGAAAGACTTGAAATTACTCCGGAGGACTGCCTTGTGGTTGAGGATTCAGAAAACGGCGTAAAGGCCGCAAAAGCTGCCAATATGAAGGCACTGGGCTATATTAATCCCACAAGTGGTGAACAGGATCTCTCCATGGCCAATGTAGTCACGGATGATTTCAGGAAAATTGATATAGGAATATTTATGTGATTATATATGATGAATAACTGTACTAAACGGAGGGAAAAATATGGTTTATGTAGTAGTTGCTCTTATTATTATTGCCGTTATTTTCGGCGCTGCCCACAGCAGAAGCTCAAAAAACAAAAATGACAGCTGCGGAAGCGGATGTTCTTCCTGTGCTTATCACAGCAGCTGCAGCAAAGATGAGAAAAAATGATTAAAGAAGAGAAAAAACCAGATAAAATTATTTTATAATACTAAAAAACTAAAAACTGATAAAATTCATCTCAAATCGAAGTTTGCATATATCTGCCTCAATGAGTAATATATAACCAATGATTAGCACTCGAACATTGCGAGTGCTAACAACAAAATTAAAAACAAATCAAGGAGGAATAAATCATGAAACTTGTACCACTTGGAGATAAGGTTGTAATTAAACAGATGGAAGCTGAGGAGAAAACAAAATCAGGTATCGTTTTACCCTCTCAGTCAAAGGAAAAGCCTCAGATGGCTTCTGTAATAGCTGTAGGAAACGGTGACTATGTTGAAGGCAAGAAAATAGAAATGATAGTTAAACCCGGAGACAAAGTTATTTATTCAAGATATGCCGGCACAGAAGTTGAGCTTGAAGGCGAAAAGCTTCTTGTAGTAAGACAGGGCGATATTCTCGCAATTGTAGAAGACTAATTAAACATTAAATATAATTTGTTGGAGGTAATCAATCATGGCAAAAGAAGTTAAATACGGAAACGATGCTAGAAAAGGTCTTGAGGCCGGCGTAAATAAACTTGCAGATACAGTTAAGGTAACACTTGGACCTAAAGGACGTAATGTAGTTCTTGACAGAAAATACGGCTCACCCCTCATCACAAACGACGGTGTTACAATTGCTAAGGACATCGATTTTGAAGATCCCTATGAAAACATGGGTGCTCATCTTGTAACAGAAGCTGCTACACAGACAAACGATGTTGCAGGAGACGGAACAACAACAGCTACAGTTCTTGCACAGGCTATGATTCAGGAAGGCCTTAAGAATATCGCTGCAGGTGCTAACCCCATTATCCTTCGTAAGGGAATGAAAAAGGCAACAGATAAGGCTGTAGAGTCCATCCAGGAAATGAGCCAGGTAGTATCAACAAAGAACCATATCGCAAGAGTAGCCGCTATTTCATCAGGTGATGATGAGGTTGGCGAAATGATCTCTGATGCTATGGAAAAGGTTTCAAACAACGGTGTTATCACTGTTGAGGAATCTAAGACAATGAACACAGAGCTTGAAATGGTAGAAGGCATGCAGTTTGACAAAGGCTACCTTTCAGCTTATATGTCAACAGATATGGAAAAGATGGTTGCAGAACTTGATGATCCTTTCATCCTTATTACAGATAAAAAGATCAGCAACATTCAGGAAATCCTTCCCATACTTGAGCAGCTTGTTCAGACAGGCGCAAAACTTCTCATTATCGCTGAGGATGTTGAAAGCGAAGCACTCGCTACACTTGTTGTTAATAAGTTAAGAGGAACATTCACATGCGTTGCTGTTAAGGCTCCCGGATACGGCGACAGAAGAAAACAGATGCTCGGCGATATCGCAGCTCTTACAGGCGGCACAGTAATTTCTGAGGAAGTTGGTATCGACCTTAAGGATGTTACACTTGATATGCTTGGACGTGCAAGAACCGTAAGAGTAGAGAAAGAACTCACAATCATTACAGACGGTGCCGGCAGAAAAGAAGACATCGATGGACGTATTGCCCAGATCAGAATGCAGCTTGAAGAAACAACAAGCGACTTCGACAGAGAGAAGCTCCAGGAAAGACTTGCTAAGCTTGCTGGCGGCGTAGCTGTTATCAAGGTTGGTGCTGCAACAGAGACAGAAATGAAGGAAAAGAAGCTCCGTATGGAGGATGCTCTCGCTGCTACAAGAGCTGCAGTTGAAGAAGGTATCATCGCAGGCGGCGGAACAGCTTATATCCATACAGTAGAGAAAATCAAAGATATGCTTGATGATCTCACAGGCGATGAGAGAACAGGTGCTGAAATCGTTCTTAAGGCTCTCGAGGCTCCTATGCGCCAGATTGCTACAAATGCAGGCCTTGAAGGTTCAGTTATCGTAAACAAAGTAAAAGACATGGATGACGGTATCGGCTTCGATGCTCTCAATGAGAAATATGTTGACATGGTAGATGCAGGAATTATCGACCCTACAAAGGTTACAAGAACAGCTCTCCAGAATGCTACATCAGTTGCTTCAACATTCCTTACAACAGAGGCTGTAGTTGCTGAGCTTCCTGCTCCCGAGCCTGCTCCTAACCCCAACATGGG
>JAJQDF010000067.1 GCA_021202325.1 Clostridiales bacterium
CACCACTGCTCCCAAAAATGCCGCCGTAGGCACAGCCGCCGAATTTTGCGGAAAAAGCGCCATTGCCAGCACTGCAAAAAATCCTGCACCGGAATTAACGCCTATTACGCTGGGTGCCGCAAGTGGATTTTCAAGCACAGCCTGTATAATTACACCGGACACAGCCAAGGCACAGCCGGCAAGGGCGGCAGCGGCAACCCTCGGCACTCTGGCATAGAGTATTATTCTGCTGTTTACGGTCTCACCGCCGGAAATGATTGCCTCAAACAACTCCGAAACCGGTATTTTTACCGAACCTAGGCATATGCCCAATACAGCGGCCAATATTACCAACAGTGCACATACGGCAATAAATATTTTTTCTATTCTGTTTCTCTCTGCGGAAATTGTTTCCGAATATTTCATAGGTTTCACTCCTCAACTTCCTAAGTATACCATATTTAATTGCCCGATGCCATACAGATTGCAAAAGCCGCTATGCGAAAAATCATTACATTAATATAGGCGGCAAAATAAGTTCTGCCGCCATATGTTTCACGCTGTCAAATGTCCAATATACTCATCTGACCATCCATCTCCGGTTCCTTAAGCTTAGGAAGGTCGTTTGTATCCTTAAATCCGAAATATCTTAAAAATTCCACTGTTGTGTCAAAAAGTATGGGCTTTCCGGGAGTATCCATTCTGCCAACCTCGCACACAAGCCCCTTTTCTACAAGACGGTTTACGGCATGGTCACTGTTTACACCCCTTATTTCCTCGATTTGGCCCTTCGTCACTGGCTGTTTATAGGCGATTATGGCCAAGGTTTCAAGGAGAGCAGGCGTAAGTCCCTGTCTTTCTCTTCCGGTATATATCTTTTTTATAGTTTCAAAGCAGGCCGGAGAAGTACACATCTGATAGCCGTCGTCAATTTCTATTATCCTCATTCCTCGGTTTTCGTTGGCATAACGTGTGATGAGTGTATTTACAATGGCCTTCGTCGTGGCCTTATCCATCTCTATCATATCCGCCAGTGCAGAAAGCGAAACCACATCCCCTGCCACAAAAAGGGCAGCCTCTATGACCGCCTCATATTCATTCATTTTCATATATATCACCGCCTTCGGCGTCGTCGTCATTATCAAGGTTTTCTCCGGCGGAAATAACTATCTCGCCGAAAACATCGTCCTGCTCAACAAAGGCTTTCTTCCTTCTTATAAGCTCAAGCAGAGCGAGGAATGTTACAAGTATTTCTTCTTTTGTGGTGTCCTGAGAAAACATATCGTAAAATTTAACCTTAGGGCTTATTTTAAGTATCCCTTTCAGACTTACTATTTTCTCGTCAACGGTAAAGCTGTCATGCCGTACGGAATTGAATCCGCTTCGAACCCGGTCTACCTTCTTTTCCTTTCTAATCATAACATCCCGAAAAGCTCTGTATAGGTCGTCCATGGTCAGGCCATTGAGTGATTCCTCAACGGAAAGCTCCTCTTTTTCCCTGAGCTTCGGTATAATAATATCCGGCTCTCTATAAAGATATTTTGCCGCATTTTCGCTTCTTTGAGCCAGTATATCCACCGCACCCTTATATTTTTTGTATTCCAACAGTCTCTGAACAAGGGCTTCCCTGGGATCTTCTTCAGGCTCATCACTTGTAGTCTTGGGCAGAAGCATGCGGCTTTTTATCTCAATGAGAGTAGCCGCCATAACAATAAATTCGCTCATGCCCTCCATATTTTTGTTTTCCTCCCAGCTGATAAACTCCAAATATTGGTCTGTCAGCTCTGCAATGGGAATGTCATATATATCTATTTCGTTTTTCTCAATCAGGTGGTACAGCAAATCCATAGGTCCGGAAAAGCTGTCCAACTTCACGGTCATTTTATCCATATATTATCCTCAGAAGCATATTGCGCCAATAAGCACATAAAGCATACTTATAATCTGCTCAAAAACACTGCTCAATCCCAAGAACAGAAGCAGAAGGAAAACCATCTGTATAGTTTTCTCATACTGCATAAACTTAAAATATGTGTTCGCCGGCAGAACAACCGCAAGCACCTTCAGGCAGTCCATGGGCGCTACCGGAACAAGGTTATATATTACAAGGCAGCAGCAGAAGTATGTTATCTTCATGAAAAATACCGCAAGATAATATATATTTGTTATACTTGCCAAAAACATAAATACAAATGCAAAAATAAGGTTAGCAACCGTCGGAGCAATGGCCGTTATAAGCACACCTTTACGTCTGTCCTTATAATACATGGAGCTTGTATTTACAGGCTGTCCCCATCCAAAACCGCAGGCCAGCATTATTATAAGTCCTATAGGTTCAAAATGCTTAAGGGGGTTAAGCGTAAGTCTCCCCTGCTCCTTAGGCAGTTTGTCCCCAAAATGCGTAGACACCGCCGCCCTCGTGAATTCATGTATAGTTGTGGCAACCATTATTGCCGGTATTCCCATCAAAAAAATAATTAAGTAGTCCATTACAGCACCTCACAAATCTATATTTATCTAAATAGTAATTGTAACAGAAATTGGGGTTTAAGTAAAGACAGGCAAGTAAGAGTTAATGCAAATTTTAAAAAAACAGCGATGCACGCACCGCTGTTTAATAATGCTGTTTTCTATTCTGTTATTTCTCAGCCCTACCTGCACCACCCCTTTAGCAGTCTCTCTACCACGGTGGACAGTCCTGCCCTTTCCACTGCTTCTGCAGTCACAACATCGGCTCGTGCCAAGACCTCACCGTTTAGAGTATATACCGCCTCGCCGGCCTTAACGCCCTTTTCAATCGGAGCGCAGAGTACATTCGTAATGTCAATTGTAAGTGTAGGCTCCTCTCCGCCCTTTTGTATGAGGGCATTTACATCCGAAGCAACCTCAAGCTGTACCGTCTCCTGCTCACCTCGGCTCACCGGAATTTCTCCGGCACTGCCACCGGCCTTTGCACCAGAAACAACCGTGTAATTGGCATAGCCGTAATCCAGCAGCTTTATTGCCTCGGAAAATCGTGTTTTGGGATCGGGTGCTGCCATTATTACGGCTATGAGCTGCATGCCGTTTTTGTCGGCAGTGGCAGACAGGCAGTATTTTGCATTGCCTGTGCTTCCGGTTTTCAGTCCCGTTGCACCGTCATACCAGCGAATAAGCTTATTGGTGTTGGTCAGGCCGAATTCACTTTCGCCCTTTCTTATTGTATGGGTAATTGTGTCCTGCCATGTTGTTGTATATTCTGTGATTTCCGGAAAATTATATATAAGCTCCCGTGACATTATTGCTATATCCCTTGCAGTTGTCAAATGCCCGTCGGTATCAAGTCCGCAGGCATTGACAAACGTTGTGTTCTCCATTCCAAGCTCCTTAGCACGGCTGTTCATCAGCTCGACAAAGCCTTCCTCACTGCCGCCTATGTATTCTGCCATTGCCACTGCGGCATCATTGGCCGAAGCTATGGCTATGCACTTTGTCATGTCAGCAACGGTTTGGGTTTCTCCCTCCTCCAAATATACCTGGGAGCCTCCCATCGAGGCAGCATGGGCACTAACCGTCACTTTGTCGTCCCATTTAATCTTTCCGTCTTCCACAGCCTCATATATGAGAAGCAGTGTCATTACCTTTGTTACACTGGCCGGCGGCAGCATTTCATCGGAATTTTGCTCATAAAGTATGTCTCCTGTGGAGGCCTCCATAAGTATGGCGCTTTGGGCAGTTAGTCCCAAATCAGTCAGATTATCATGCTGAGCCGCTTCTATATGCGCTGATGGTAAAAGCATAAAGGCAGTTAGAACAACGGCTATAAATTTTTTCAAATTTTTCATTATAGTTCTCCCAAAAAGTTTTACTATAATAAATTATTCTGTCTGTCCCTCTTTAGAACGGGTTAATGTAAAAATTGTATAAAAATTATATTAAGAGATGAAAATAGTCACAGCGTAGACTATAATTAATTTCATTACTTTATGATGAAAGCCTTTTCAATAGTCAGGTTGTAACATGTTTACATGGCACAGCATGACTATTAGAAAACCTGAACGTAATGAGTACGTAGCCATTTTTTTCGCAAAAAAATTAGCGGGTACGAATTACGGAACCGATTGTGGTAATGCGAAGCATGGAGCAATCGGGCTTTCATACCTAGTGGTGCCTGCGAAGCAGGCATATAAATTTTTTAAGGAGTTATAGAAATGAACAAAAAGCTGCTGCTGATATTAAATCCCTGCTCGGGCCAGAAAAAGGCCAACAGGTATATTATTAATATAGTGTCGCTTTTTACCTCCGCCGGCTATGACTGCACGTTTCATGTTACGCAAAAGAGCGGAGATGCGACCGAATTTGTAGAAAACAATGCTAAGAACTACGACCTGATTGTATGCATAGGCGGAGATGGAACGCTGAACGAGGTAATAACCGGCCTCATAAACGGAGAATGCGATGTGCCCATAGGCTATATTCCTTCGGGAAGCACAAATGATTTTGCCAACTCCCTCGAGCTTTCCAAAAATCCGGTTCAGGCGGCAAGAAATATTATTAAGGGCACCCAAAAGGCATACGACGTTGGAAGCTTCAACGGCAGATGCTTCTGCTACATTGCCTCATTTGGAGCATTCACCAGAGTATCCTATGATACGCCGCAGACACTTAAAAATTCCCTTGGTCATGCCGCTTATGTATTGGAAAGCATAAAGGAGCTGACTGAGCTTAAGCCTATACATGCCAAAATAACTGCCAACGGTGAAATATACGAAGATGACTATCTTTTCGGCGCAATCAGCAATTCAACTTCCATTGCCGGCCTGCTTACACTCAGTCCCGAACAGGTTGACTTAAGCGACGGTTTGCTGGAGGTTCTGCTTATAAAAAATCCGACAAATCCGGTTGAAATCAACAATATAATTATGGCGCTAACTCTCAGGCAGTACAACAACGATACCGTCAAATTTTTCTCGGCGAGGAAAATTGAAGTTGAAATTTCTCCGACGGTAAACTGGACGCTTGACGGAGAATTTGCCGAGAGCACAGAGAAAATAGTGATAGAAAATCTTAATCAGGCTGTAGAGATAATAAAGTGAGGACATATGCTTCCATTAAAAGAGATAAGTATAACAGAAATTGAAAATATAAAAATAGGCAACGCCGAGGACACAGAGCATGCCACCGGCTGTACGATGCTCATATGTGAAAAAGGCATGCCAGCCGGAATTGATGTACGTGGCGGAGGTCCAGCCTCCAGAGAAAGCGAGCTGCTGAACCCCTGTGCCACAACGGATGTTATCCATGCGGTTCTGCTTAGCGGTGGAAGTGCCTTCGGCCTTGATGCGGCCGGCGGAGTAATGGAATATCTTGCCGAAAAAGGCGTTGGCTTTGCCATTGGTGATATTCATGTGCCGCTGGTTTGCGAATCCTGCATATTCGACCTGCTTTTCGTTTCTGACAAAGTAAAACCGGACAAGCGTATGGCATACAAGGCTTGTCTTAATGCAGAAAAAAATTCACCGACACAGGGCAATGTCGGCGCCGGAACAGGTGCATCGGTTGGAAAAATATGCGGCTCGGACAGAATGATGAATTCAGGTCTTGGAATATATGCCGCACAGCTTGGGGAGCTTAAGGTCGGCGCAGTTGTAGCTGTTAATGCCATGGGCGATGTATACGACTTCGAAAGCGGAAAAATACTTGCCGGCGCGAGAACTGCCGACGGCAAAGGCTTTGCCGACAGTGAAAAGATTCTATATGAAAACTTTCTGGTTAATCCGGTCACTGCTCCATCCAACACAAACACAACCATAGGTGCAATAATAACCAATGCCAAGTTTGACAAAGCAAAGCTTAACAAAATTGCCGCCATGGGGCAAAACGGTTTAGCCAGATCCATAAGACCGGTTCATACCATGAATGACGGCGACACGGTATATGCCCTCTCGATAGGCGATATCGAAGCCGATGTAAATGTAGTCGGTACGCTTGCTTCTCACGTTATGGCCTGTGCAATCAGAAATGCGGTGCTGGAGAGTGGGACATTCCATAACATCCCCGGGGCAAAGCGGCGTAGCCGCTAAGCGCAGAGCGGGGAGTATCCCAAGGTTTGTGTAAACCTCCAAACTGATGTAAGATATAATTACA
>JAJQDF010000021.1 GCA_021202325.1 Clostridiales bacterium
AAGATATATATAATTATATAATGGATAATCAGGCACAGGCGGCTATGATAATACTCGGCCTTTACGCCCTTAAAAGCGTTACCGTGGTTATATACTACAGCTTTCTTGTGGCGGTAAGCGGCTTTGTTTTTGATTTGCCGCTGGCTATTTTAATTAATTCGGCTGGAACACTTATATGCCTAACGGTATCCTACTTTATTGGCTATTTTACAAAAAGCGATTCAATAACAGAAAAGCTGGATAAACACCCGAAGATAAAGAGATATTTCGATAAATGCGAAACCAATTCATTCCTTGTGTCATATATACTCCATGCACTTGGCCTGTCTACGGAGGTGCTGGGACTTATGTTCGGCTTTATCAAAATGCCATATTTTAAGTATGTATTGAGCAGCTTCCTTGCCATTGCGCCCGGAATGATATGCGTTACAATATTCGGCGGTGAGCTGGACTTCACATCATGGGAGTTTTGGCTGGCGGCGGCAGTGGAAGTCACGGTTATTATAACTGCCTATATGTACTCTAAGAAAAAGCTGTTAAGAAGGAGTAATTGAAATTGGACAACAAAGAATTTTTAGGTACTGAGAAAATAAGCAGCCTGCTCTTTAAGCTGGCACTGCCGTCCGTCGTGGCTCAGCTGGTAAACCTGTTATATAATATGGTAGATAGGATTTACATAGGACATATGGCAGAGGTAGGCAGTCTTGCCCTTACTGGCGTTGGTGTATGCATGCCGGTAATAATGCTTGTGTCGGCATTTGCGGCACTTGTTGGAATGGGCGGAGCACCCCAGGTGTCAATCTGTATGGGCAGGAAGGAACACGATAAAGCGGAAAAAATAATGGGAAACTGCTTTGTATTCCTTATTTGCATTAGTGTACTGCTTACGCTTATTCTCTATATATTCGGCGAAAGATTTTTAATGGTATTCGGCGCAAGCGAAAATACAATAGGCTTCGCAGCGGATTATCTTAAAATTTATGTTTTGGGAACGATTTTTGTGCAGATGGCGCTTGGAATGAATATGTTCATAACCTGTCAGGGCTTTACTAAAATAAGTATGCTTTCGGTAGTGATAGGAGCCGGTCTTAACATAGCTCTTGATCCCATATTCATATTCGGCCTTGACATGGGTGTCAAGGGTGCGGCATTGGCCACAATCATTTCTCAGGCTGTTTCGGCCGCATGGGTAATACGTTTCCTTTCCGGCAAAAAAACTGGAATAAGGCTCAAAAAAGAGTATTTCAAAGTGGATTTCAAAGTGCTTGCGCCTTGTCTTGCATTGGGTGTATCGCCATTTATAATGCAGTCAACGGAAAGCATTTTGAGCATATGTTTTAATTCATCGTTGCTCAAATACGGCGGAGATTTGGCTGTAGGGGCAATGACCATACTTTCCACGGTTATGCAGTTTTCAATGCTTCCCCTTCAGGGACTTTCCCAGGGTGCACAGCCGATAACAAGCTATAACTACGGCGCAGGAAACTCGGACAGAGTAAAGCAGTCATTTGGACTTTTGCTTAAGGCGTGTTTGATATATTCTGTGGTGCTTTGGGTACTTATAATAATATTCCCTAGCAGGTTTGTAATGCTGTTTAATTCGGAGCCGGCACTTGTGGAATATGCATCCTGGGCAATGAGAATATATTTTGCCGTTTCCGGAATATTCAGCATACAGATAGCCTGCCAGCAGACATTCATAGCCATTGGAAATGCCAAAACTTCGCTGTTTTTGGCCGTTTTGAGAAAGATAATACTTCTCATACCTTTAATATATATACTTCCTAATTTCTTTGAGGATAAGGCTATGGCGGTTTATTTGGCGGAGCCTGTGGCCGATACATTGGCGGTTCTGACGACTTCGATACTTTTCTACAGATATTTCAAAAAGACATTGAAGCAAATGAAGGATAAAGAAAATATTTAAACGGAGGCGTGTTATGAAAAAAATGAATATAGCTCAAATACAAATGCCTGTGGCTGACAGCAAGGACGCAACGATAGAATACATAAAATCTGCTATAGCTTCCGCAGCAGAGAAGGCTGACTTTGCCGCTCTGCCGGAAATGTTCTGCTGCCCGTATCATGTGGACAACTTCCCTAAGTATGCGGAAGAAGACAGAGGACGAATGTGGCAGGCTTGTTCGGCGCTTGCTAAGGAATACGGAATTTATCTCTCGGCAGGCACCATGCCCGAAAGGGGAGAAGACGGCAAAATATACAACACCGCCTATGTGTTTGACAGAGAGGGCAGGCAGATAGCAAAGCACAGAAAAATGCATTTATTCGACATAGATGTCAAGGGCGAAATGCAGTTTAAGGAGTCGGATACACTGACTGCCGGAAATGAAGTAACTGTATTTGACACTGAGTTTGGAAAATTCGGCATATGCATATGCTATGATTTCAGGTTTCCGGAGCTGGCAAGACTCATGGCTCTTAAGGGGGCACAGGTTATTTTTGTTTCGGCGGCCTTCAACATGACCACCGGTCCGGCACATTGGGAGCTTATGTTCAGATCTCAGGCCGTAAACAACCAGGTTTATGCCATAGGAACGGCGCCTTCAAGAGACGAGAATGCTTCCTACAAATCATGGGGACACAGCATAATTACTGATCCTTGGGGAACTGTTGTGAGCCAAATGGATGAAAAAGAGGGCATATGCATTAATGAAATAGACCTTGACCATGTGGGCAGCATAAGGGAACAGCTTCCATTGCTGAAGCAAAGAAGAACCGATATATATAAGCTTGTTGAGTTATGAGAAAAAGATAGCCTCGGAGGAATTAACCTGCCGAGGCTTTTGTATACTCTAATTTGCTCCTATTACAAATTCCTGTCCATCAACATCAGTACTGGTGCTGGGAGTGGTTGTAGTAGCGTTGTTTGTAGTTGTTTCATATTGTGTGCCTTCAAATCTGCTGTCAGGATTATATTCGCTTTCGCTGCCTATTACGACATCATCGGGAACCATCTCGGATGTTTCGTGGTTTTCCAATGAGCAGGTCTGACTTATATCAATATAAATCTTTCCGTTTTCTGCACATTCTTCCTCTGTAGGACGGTTTACTATTTCTCCGTTAACAACAGCCAGTGAAACCTCTTCGACACAATCGTCAGGGCAGCTTTCGCTTGCAAGATAACCGGTTTCGGTACATATCTTGTACATTGCGTGTGCTGTACATGTCGATGTCGGTACAGTGGCCGCCGTAGCATAGTCGGTGGAAACCATACTGCCGTAATATCCGGCTCCGTAGTAGTCGGCAGAGCAGACACCGTCAATAGGTATTGCGTTTTGTATAGCGCAGTAGCTTGCCGTCGTTATGCCGTCGGGCATTTCAAATGACTTGTAAGCCAGATTGTTATGAAGCTCATCCATAACAGTCCGCCAAACGATAAGGTGATAGCTCTTGTCATAGCTTATCTTCTTAGGCGTATCATAACCCATCCAAATACCTGCAACATAGTATGGTGTGTATCCTGCAAATACAAGGTCTTTGTCGTCGGAGGTTGTACCGGTTTTACCGGCAACAGGCATTGTGTTCTTCTGGAATTTAGCCAATCCTCCGGTTCCGCCGCCTGATATAACGTCCTCCATCATATCGGTAAGCAGGAATGCTGTTGTTTCCTTAATTACTCTTGTTCCTTCGTCGGTGTATTCAAGAAGCACATTTCCTTCGTGGTCAAGAACCTTAGTATAAGGTGTCGGCGACATATAAACACCGCCGTTTGCAATAGCGCCGTAAGCCGCTGTAAGTTCGAGAACCGAAACACCGTTTGTAAGTCCGCCAAGGGCTGTGTTGGCGTTTATATCGTCCTCTGTAATCTGCGTAAAGCCGAAGTTGAGAAGATAGTTATAAGAATTATATACACCGGCACTTACGATAACCTTAGCCGCCAATATATTCATTGAATCTCTTATACCTTCACGAACTGTAGCATAACCTCTATAGCCGCCGCTCCACCAGTTATTTGGTGTCCAGTCGCCTACGGTGTATTCTTCATCCAGCAGGAATGAACCTGCGGAATATAAATCCTGGTCAATGGCCGGTGCATATGCGGCAAGCACCTTGAAGCATGAACCCGGCTGCCTGTATGACTGAGTAGCTCTGTTCAATACAAGGTCGCCGCTCTTTGTGCCTCTGCCGCCGATAAGAGCCTTAATTTCACCGGTGTGGTAATCCATAATTACCATGGCCGCCTGAAGCGAGTTAGAAACGGTGAGATTATCAAGAACCAAAGTATGGGTATCATCAACATACTGTGCCTTAATCTCTTCGGCAAATGCTTCGGCTGCTTCCTCGCTGGATACCGTTCTTGTTTCCGTATGGTGCTCCTGCTCGTTGGTTTCAGTATTCAGTACCGAAATGGTGTAAGTAGCATCATAGTTTGTATCGGAAGGCGGGAAGAGAGAATCATCATCGAATGCCGCTTCCAAAGTTTCCTGTATTTCCTGATTCATTGTGGAATAAATCTGGAGACCGCCGCTGTATATCAGGTTGTAGGCCTCAGAGGATGTAAGATTTCTCTGCTCCTGCAAATCGTTGGCTAACGTAACAATGAGGTTGTCTACAAAGTAGTTATGCAGTGCAACCGAATCCTCATCGGTGGTCTGCTGGCCGACAAGTCTTGAATAAATGTCATCTGCCACAGCTTCGTCATATTCGGCTTGTGTTATATATTCAAGCTCAAGCATCTTATCAAGAACCGTAATCTGTCTTTCCTTATTGGCCTCAGGATTGCTTATAGGCGAGTACTGCGAAGGATTCTTTGTAATACCTGCTATACATGCACATTCGGCAAGATTAAGCTCGCTTACGTCCTTTCCGAAATAATACTGAGCCGCTGCCTGAACGCCGTTCAGACCATGGTTAAGGCTTATGGTGTTGAGATAAAGCTCAAGTATATAATTCTTTGCCGCTTCTTTGCTTCCGAGAGTTTCTTCCAGTTCTTTTTCATATTTTACGGCGAGATACTGCTCCTGAAGCTTACGGGTAATCTTCTTTTCGCTGTCAAGGATCTCATTTTTAATAAGCTGCTGGGTAATCGTGCTGGCTCCCTGTGAGAAATCCCGTTCCTTAATATCGATGTACAAGGCTCTGAAAATACCCTTTATATCGATACCGCTGTGCTCGTAGAAACGCTGGTCCTCAATGGCAACAACAGCATTCCGCAAATCCTCCGGAATTTGGTCAAGAGTAACATACTCTCGATTTTCCTCACCATGGAGCCTGTCAATCTCGACGCCGTTGTCATCATATATAATAGATGTATAATTGCTGGGAACTATGTCCGAAGTATTTATTTCCGGAGCACTTTGTACAATGCTTATCCATGCGCCTACAGCAAGACCGATTCCTGCGAGTATAAGTATAAATAATAATGCAAAGAAAATTTTAAGCCCTCTATGTTTCTTTTTCTTCTTAGTTTTCTTTTTAGATGTTTTATCCGAAGGCTGTGTTCTTCTTCTCTCTGTACTTGCAGGCGGTGCGGCCGCATGAGTTGTGCTTGTACGGCTTGAAGCTTCGCTTCTTCTGTGCTCTGTACCCTCTGCAGCTGAAGAAGTTCTGTGCCTTGCCGAGGCCGAACCAATTTCCGCATGGGTTGAAGCGGAAGACGTTGCTTTGTGTCTGTCTACCGGATTTCCGTCTTCGTCCACATAGTGAACCTGACCGTTTTTATCGGTATACTTGTAGATTTTACGTTTGCTTTCACTATGCTCTGCATGGGACGAAGCAGAAGACGAAGAAGATGATTGTCTATGTCTTTCAACCGGCTTACCGTCCTTATCCACATAATGAACCTGACCGTTTTTATCGGTGTACTTATAAATTTTATTTTCACTATGTGATGAATGAGTTGAATCGGAAGAAGGCGGCTTTCGCCGTTTCACCGGATTTCCGTTTTCATCAACGTAATGAACTTGACCGTTTTCATCGGTATATTTGAAAATTTTGTGCTTATTTTCATTATCACCCGAGTTATTCATACTGAACCCTCCTACTTCAGAATATATTATAACAGATAAGTTCATGATAATAAAGGAAATAATTACTTAAATTCTTTAAGATTTAAT